>NZ_WYDS01000010.1 GCF_009914765.1 Halodesulfovibrio sp. MK-HDV
TTAATTCACAAATTGCTGGCGAAGTTAAAGATTTTGTTGCAGGCAGACCATATTCCGCCAAAACAAGCTCGTCGCATGGATCGTTTCGTACAGTTTGCTGTAGCATGTGCACAACAGCTCATGACAAACTCTGAATACGAAATCACAGACGAAAATGCTAAACGCGTTGGTGTTATGCTCGGCGTTGGTCTTGGTGGTCTTAACACCATCGAAACCTTCCACAGCAAACTCACAAGCGCAGGCCCAAACAAGATCAGCCCATTCTGGATTCCAATGCTGATCTCTAACATGGCACCGGGACAGGTATCCATTTTCACTGGCGCAAAAGGTGCAAACCTTGTATTCACCAGTGCTTGTGCATCCGGTACCCACGCAATCGGCCATGCATTTGAAGATATTAGATCCGGACGCTGTGATGCTGTAATCACAGGTGGTACAGAATCCACTATCACCCCTATGGGTGTATCCGGCTTTACCGCGCTTAAAGCACTTTGCAGCAACCGTAACGATGAACCGACTAACGCTTCCCGTCCATTCGACAAGGAACGCTCTGGATTCATCGTCGGCGAAGGCGCAGGCCTTCTCTTGCTGGAATCATACGATTCTGCAAAAGCTCGCGGTGCAAAAATTTACGCAGAAGTTGTGGGCTTCGGTTCTACTAGTGATGCATTCCATATGACTGCACCACGTGAAGATTCCGAAGGAATGGCTCAGTCAATGATCGACGCTATTGAAGAAGCTGGTATCACGACTGACGCTGTGGACTGCATCAACGCACACGGAACCTCTACTTATCTTAACGATAAAGCAGAGACCGGAGCGATGAAAAAAGTCTTTGGAGACCATGCGTACAAGCTGCGTATCTCTGCGAACAAGTCTCAGACTGGACACCTTTTAGGTGCTGCTGGTGGCATGGAAGGAGTCTTCTCCTGCCTGACACTCGATAAAGGACTTGTTCCAGGAACAGCTAACCAAGTATCTCCTGACCCTGAATGCGATCTGAATTACATGGGGAATGGTTCAGAGAAGTATCAAGCTGAGTACGTACTCAGCAACAACTTCGGCTTTGGCGGCACTAACGCAAGTGTGCTGTTCAAGCGTTTCGACGGGTAAATGTGTGGGCGTATGCAGCTTGTAGCTGTGTACGCCCTTTTTCTTCCTCATTTAAATAGTAAGGGGCATCACTCATGGATGAAGTCTTTATCCAAGATCCCGAAGTAGGCCGTTCCATTTTTCAAGAGATCGATCGTCAGACCGGTGGTCTTGAATTAATCGCATCAGAAAACTTTGTATCAACAGCAGTACGCCAGGCTCAGGGTTCCGTACTTACTCATAAGTACGCTGAAGGCTACCCGGGCAAACGTTACTATGGTGGTTGTGAGTACGTAGACGTAACCGAAACCATCGCTATTGAACGTGCAAAAGAAATCTTTGGTGCAGAATATGTTAACGTGCAGCCGCATTCCGGCAGCCAGGCTAACATGGCAGCTTACTATGCCATCGCCAACGCAGGCGATACTGTACTCGGTATGGATCTCTCTCACGGGGGACATCTTACCCACGGCAGTCCTGTCAACTTCTCCGGTAAGTTCTTTGACGTTAAAGCTTACGGTGTAAATCGTGAAACTGGTCGTATTGATTACGATAACGTTCTCGAGCTTGCAAAAGAACACAAACCAGCGGTAATCATCGCCGGTGCGAGTGCATACCCTAGAGAGATTGATTTCGCTAAGTTCCGTGCGATTGCAGATGAAGTAGGTGCTAAACTTTTTGTGGATATGGCTCACATTGCAGGCTTAGTTGCAGCTGGCTTGCATAACTCTCCAATTCCACATGCGCACGTAACTACTACTACCACCCACAAAACCCTGCGTGGTCCACGCGGCGGTATGATCCTTTCCACTGAAGATATGGGCAAGAAATTGAACAGCCAGATCTTCCCTGGAATTCAGGGTGGCCCACTCATGCACGTTATTGCTGCTAAAGCTGTTGCTTTTGGCGAAGCATTACGTCCTGAGTACAAGGTTTATCAGAAGCAGGTTGTTGCTAACGCTGCAACTCTTGGTCAGTCTCTTCTTGATGAAGGTTTTGATCTGGTTTCCGGCGGTACAGACAACCACCTCCTTCTCATCGACCTCACCAACAAAGACATTACCGGTAAAGATGCGCAGCTTGCTCTTGATAAAGCTGGCATTACTACCAACAAAAACACTGTTCCTTTTGAAACCCGCAGCCCGTTCGTAACTTCCGGTATCCGTATTGGTACACCGGCGCTTACCAGCCGCGGTATGAAAGAAGCAGACATGCAGCGAGTAGGTGCATGGATGGTTGATGCGCTTAAGCACATCGACGACGATGCATACCTTGCTGAGATTCATAAGCAGGTTACGGCGTTTACGCGTCAATTCCCGCTTTTTGCTTGGTAAAAGCACGGGGCCGGGGATAACATCCCCGGCCTTTTTTTTATCCAAATTTCAGACTTGTAAGCTTTTATACTTTGGGCGTATTTCTAAATTCTATATGGTGCCTTGACTGCGGCATGTCACACACATATCCTATATGTTCCTAAAAATTTTTTGTTAAATACCATTACATTAGAAACACCACCGGTTGGAGTTAATATCAATGCAACAGAGACTTCCTTGGCCTCAATATTTTATGGATATCACCTATATGGTTGCTGAGCGCTCCACCTGCATTCGCCGTAAAGTCGGCGCAATTGCAGTTAAAGATAAGCGCATCCTTGCAACCGGCTATAACGGTGCACCTGCTAACACATCTCATTGTCTCGATATTGGGTGTCTTCGTGAAGAACTTGGCATTCCTTCCGGTCAACGACATGAAATGTGTCGAGGTCTCCATGCAGAGCAGAATGTAATTATTCAGGCAGCTGTCCACGGAGTATCACTCGATGGAGCAGAAATTTACTGCACCACCATGCCGTGCCTCATCTGTACAAAAATGCTCCTCAACTGCGGCATCAAAGCCGTTTACTATGTTGAGGGATACAATGATGAACTTGCCGCAGGTATGGTAAAAGAAGCCGGTGTGCCATTCATTAAAATTGACCACGTAGTTCGAGGCGTCAATGCAGCATCCTAACGCCCATTTTATGCGTCGGGCAATTGCCCTTGCAGAAAACGGACGCGGCGCAGCAGCACCTAACCCGACGGTAGGTGCTGTGTTGGTTCAGCACGGACAAATTGTTGCTGAAGGGTACCATACTGCTTGTGGACAACCACATGCAGAAATTGAATGCCTCAGGGACGCTGTAGAAAAAGGCATTTCTCCCCAAAACTGCTCAATGTACGTAACGCTTGAACCGTGTAACCACTACGGTAAAACACCACCTTGCTCTAAAGCCATTTTAGAAGCCGGTATTAAGCGTGTTGTTATCGGACTTCTGGATCCGAATCCGAAAGCTAAAGGTGGTGCAGAGTTCTTACGCGAAAACGGGGTTTATGTTGAAACCGGAATGCTGGAAGAAGAATGCCGCGAACTCGTGTCAGACTTCCTCACATGGGTTCAGACCCCCTTCCCGTTTACTACATTGAAACTCGCTTCAACATTAGACGGCAAAATTGCCACCCGCACGGGACACTCCCAGTGGATAAGTGGTGAAGAATCTCGCAAACGAGTTCATGAGCTAAGAAAAAAAGTTGATGCAGTAATCGTGGGCGGAGGAACCTTCTACGCAGACAATCCTCAGCTGACCTGTCGTCTTGAAGGCGTTGAGCAACAGCCGTTCGCAGTAATAGTCACGAAGCGTCTGCCCGAAAACCCTGCGCAATTCACCCTTCTGCAAGATCGCCCAGAGCAAGTTATTTTCTGGACAAACGAAAAATCAGCCTTATCTGAAGCAGCAAGCAAGTTGCAATCGTTAGGCTGTTCTGTGAAAGGTTTACCCGAACAAGACGGCAAACTCGACCTTGCTGCGGGGCTCGCTTGGCTGCGTCAGGAAAAAAACTGCCACTACACCCTTTGCGAAGGCGGGGGAAAATTGGCATTATCGCTTCTTGAGAACAATCTCGTAAACGAATTTCAGTTGCATATGGCTCCAAAAATTGTCGGAGATCACAGCGCACCCGATATATTTTCTGGTAGAACCATAGCAACCATGGATGAAGCGCTCCGCTTACGAATTATAAATACGGAACTTAGCGGCGAAGATGTTATACTGACATTACGCCGACAGGAAATTTAGTATGTTCACAGGAATCATTCTTGGACAGGGCGAAATCCGTTCTATTCAGAATATGGGCAAGGAAACTCGCCTTACAATCAAGCCACGCTGCACATTAACCGACTTTGTACTCGGTGAATCTATAGCGACAAACGGCGTGTGTCTGACCGTTGAAGATTTCGGTGCGGACTGGTTCACTGTTTATGCATCCGCAGAAACAATGGGGCTTACCAACCTTGGTAAACTCAAAACCGGTAGCAATGTTAACCTTGAACGCGCTCTTGCAATGGGGGATCGCCTTGGCGGTCACATCGTAAGTGGACACGTTGACTGTATCGGCACTGTGGATTCGGTTCGTCCGGCAGGACTTTCCAAAATCTACAGAATTTCTTTCCCGCAGGAGTTTGATACACAGGTTATCCCTAAAGGTTCAGTGACTCTGGACGGGATTAGCCTCACAGTTAATGCTTGTGGAAACAGTTTTCTGGAAGTAAACATAATCCCTGAAACTCAGAAAATTACCACAATAGCCCAGTGGAAATCGGGTTACAGTGTTAATATAGAGACGGACGTTATTGGAAAATACGTTCAGCGTATGCTTGGTGCATGGCAGCCCAATGCAACGCAGGAGAAATCTGCTCCCAGCTCTATTACTGAAGAGTTTCTCAGAAAGAATGGATTCTAATTTTTGCATTCATTAATCTGCTTCGTGGGACATGCAGTTTAAGAAAATACAACGAGGTGCGCCAATGCCAATGTGTACGGCCGAAGAGGCCATTGAAGAGATTAAAAAAGGTCGGATGGTTATTCTCGTAGATGACGAGGACCGCGAGAACGAAGGTGATCTTACTATTGCTGCTGAGCATGTAACACCTGAAGTTATTAACTTTATGGCAACGCACGGTCGCGGACTTATTTGTCTCGCACTCGCACCGGAATGGGTAGACAAACTCAATTTGCCTATGATGACCCAGCGCAACGGTTCCAAATTCGGCACCAACTTTACAGTTTCTATTGAAGCTCGTACTGGCGTAACAACCGGCATCTCTGCTAAAGACCGCGCAACTACTATTCTTGCAGCTATTGAAGACGACGTACAACCGGATGACATTGTCACCCCGGGTCATATTTTCCCATTGCGTGCCCAGAGAGGCGGCGTACTCGTTCGTGCAGGTCAGACAGAAGGTTCTGTAGATCTCGCGAAACTTGGCGGCCTTAAAGGTGCAGCAGTTATTTGCGAAATCATGAAAGACGACGGTGAAATGGCACGTATGCCTGATCTCGTTGAATTTGCTGAAAAGCATGACATGAAAATCGCAACCATTCGCGATCTTATCCGCTACCGCATGCGCCCTGACGAACTTTCCGTCACACGCGTAGCTGAAGCAGAAATGCCGACCAAGTACGGTGAATTTAAAGTCATCGCATACGAAAATGAACTCGAGCCGGAAACTCATATTGCCCTTGTAAAAGGTCCTATTGATTCCAGCAAACCAGTACTTGTGCGCGTTCACAGCGAATGCCTCACTGGTGACGTGCTCGGCTCCATGCGTTGTGATTGTGGCGACCAGCTTGCAAATGCAATGTGTAAAATTCAGGCAGAAGATCAGGGCATCATCCTGTACATGCGTCAAGAAGGACGCGGTATCGGTCTTGCCAACAAAATTAAAGCGTACAACCTTCAGGATCAGGGCTACGACACCGTAGAAGCAAACGAAAAACTCGGCTTTAAAGCTGACCTTCGTGACTACGGCATCGGCGCACAGATGCTGGTAGACCTTGGCGTACGCCAGATGCGTATGATGACCAACAACCCTAAAAAAATTGTAGGCATCGAAGGCTACGGAATTGAAGTAGTTGAACGCGTTCCTATTGAAATGAACGCCTGCGAATTCAATGTAGATTATCTGCGCACTAAAAAAAGAAAAAATGGGACACATGCTCGAACATCTTAACGATTCTGAGTAGTTACCATTATTTGAATTAACAATACGCTCCCTAGCCCTAAAAATAGTTCTTTTCAGGGCTAGGGAGCTTGTTCTATACTTACCGACCCGCTTTTGCTGCTGGAGTAAAAGTCGGTCTCAAGAAGGAGATTATACTATGCATCATATCAAAACTATCGAAGGTCAGTTCGACGCTAAAGGTCTTAAAATTGCAATCATTGCAACACGTTTCAACGATTTCGTTGTTGATCGTCTTGTCGGTGGCGCAGTAGATTACTTAGCTCGCAACGGCGGTAGCCGCGAAGACATGACTATTGTTAAACTTCCTGGCGCATTTGAAATGCCAATCGCTGCTAAAAAACTGGCTGCTAGTGGTAAATATGACGGCATCGTAGCACTTGGCGCGGTTATTCGCGGCGCTACTCCTCACTTTGATTTTGTATGTAATGAATGTGCGAAGGGTCTTGCTCAAGTTAGCCTTGATTCCGACACTCCTGTTGGTTTCGGCCTGCTCACTTGTGATTCCCTCGAACAAGCAATCGAACGCGCTGGCTCCAAAGGCGGCAACAAAGGCGTTGAAGCCGCATCCGCCATGCTTGAAACATACCGTGTTCTGGAGCAATTGTAATATATGGCTAATAAACCAAAAAAAAACACCTCGCAAGTTGGCTCGTTCACAGGCATTTCAGTTTCTGTACGGCTTGAATTTTTCTCCTGCTATGACCATCGAGTCCTTGCAGGAAGCGTACATGATCTCGCCTGACAATGCCGACAAGCCAGATGCTCAGTGTCAGCCGGAAGGCTTCACTTGGGAGCTTATCGAAGGCGTGTGGAGTAACTACCGCGCTCTCGACGAAGTGGTCGCTCAGTTCTCCCGCCACTGGAAAGTGGAACGTATCGGTAAAATTGAAATCACCCTGCTCCGCCTTGCAATTTTTGAAATGCTCTACCGCGAAGACATTCCACCTAAAGTTGCAATCAACGAAGCTATCGAACTTGCAAAACAGTTTGGTGACGACCGTTCCCGTCCTTTTGTTAACGGTCTCCTAGACGCTGCTGCAAAAGCTCTGGATGATGGCACACTGGAACTTAAGTACTAAAAGTTACGATATATTAAAGACGCCTGCGCGGGCAGATTCTGCCTTGCATCCGTAAGGGGATACCCCTTGATCACGATTCCGGCTTCTTTACCTATCGCTTTTCAGTCGCCTTCATATATAGCGTTTTTTTGTGCCCGGACTCCTTAAAAAAGGAGCCCGGGCATATCCCGTTAAAAATGACATTTTTGCGTAAAACAAAGCTCCTTCTCTTGCCGAAGAACAGGTTGTTTTGTATTGCAAGACATTAAAAATAAATATGATGTTCCAGACAGTTCAAATTGCTCGTAATGAGCAGATACTTTCTGTGTAACTACGTACATTTTATAAAGAATCAAAAAACTGTTGTTTACATACGTATGGTCATCCCCACTGCGACTCGCACAGGAACCTTTCGTAGGCGCGGTCAAGGGGGCGTCCCCCTTGCGGGTGAAGGGCAGAGCCCTCCCGCCGGAGGCATCTCTCCATGACTCTTTTTTACAACAGACCTTTTTAATGAGCGAAAGATTAAAGGAACTGTCGGAATGAAATACGATCCGCAAGCCATAGAAACTAAGTGGCAGCAAACTTGGGCTACCAACGGCGATTTCCACACCGATCATACTTCGGACAAACCTAAACACTATGTGTTGGAAATGTTCCCGTACCCTTCCGGCAACATCCACATGGGTCATGTTCGTAACTACTCCCTCGGTGATGTTGTAGCACGTTTCATGCGTATGAAAGGCAAAAACGTAATGCACCCTATGGGCTGGGATGCTTTCGGTCTTCCTGCAGAAAACGCAGCTATCAAAAACAACATCCACCCTGCAAAGTGGACTCACTCCAACATCGACAACATGCGTACCCAGCTTTCACGCCTTGGTTACTCATTCGACTGGCGCCGTGAGCTTGCTACCTGCGACAAAGAATACTACCGCTGGGAACAAGTATTCTTCCTCAAATTTCTTGAAAAAGGTCTGCTCTACCGTAAGCGTCAGGCTCAGAACTGGTGTCCTACTTGTAACACCGTTCTTGCTAACGAACAGGTAGAAGACGGCCTTTGCTGGCGTTGTGACACTGTTGTTGAACAGCGTGACCTCGCACAGTGGTTCCTTAGAATTACTGACTACGCCGAAGAACTGCTTGCCGACCTTGAAAAGCTTAAAGGCGGCTGGCCTGATCGCGTTATTTCCATGCAGGAAAACTGGATCGGCAAATCTATCGGTGCTGAAATTACGTTCACCGTTGAAGATTCTGAAGAAACTATTCCAGTCTTCACCACCCGTCCGGATACCGTTTTCGGTGTTTCTTTCATGAGTCTTGCACCAGAACACCCAATGGTGGAAAAGCTCATTGAAGGTAAAGAACAGGCTGATGATGTACGAGCATTCGTAAAACGCATCACCAGCATGGATCGCATCGAACGTACCTCTGACAACCTCGAAAAAGAAGGTATCTTCACCGGCGCTTACTGCATCAACCCAGTAAACGGCGCTAAAGTTCCTGTATACGTTGCTAACTTTGTTCTCGTTGATTACGGCACAGGCGCTGTTATGGCTGTACCTGCACACGATCAGCGTGACTTTGAATTTGCTCGCAAATACGACCTTCCACTTCAGGTAGTTATTCAGCCAGAAGGTGAAGAGCTTGATCCTGCCACCATGACCGAAGCAATCTCTGCACCGGGCATGATGGTAAACTCCGGTGAGTTCACAGGCATTACCAACGAAGAAGGTAAAGACAAGGTTGCGGTTTGGTTGCAGGAAAACAACTGCGGCGAAAAAACTATCAACTACCGTCTGCGTGACTGGAATATCTCCCGTCAGCGTTACTGGGGTGCTCCAATCCCTGTGGTATACTGTGATGCATGTGGCATTGTTCCTGAAAAAGAAGAGAATCTTCCTATCGAACTGCCATTGAACGTACAGACTCGTGAAGATGGTCGCTCCCCGCTTCCTGACACTCCAGAGTTTGTAAACTGCACCTGCCCTAAATGTGGCCTGCCAGCACGTCGCGAAACAGACACCATGGATACTTTCGTAGAATCCTCATGGTACTTTGCACGCTACACTGACGCACAGAACCACGATGCTCCGTTTACTCCGGAAGCTCTCGAATACTGGGCACCAGTTGATCAGTACATCGGCGGTGTTGAGCACGCAATTCTTCACCTTCTCTACGCACGCTTCTTCACAAAAGCACTGCGTGACTGCGGTTACCTGACCTTTGACGAACCATTTGCAAACCTGCTCACTCAGGGCATGGTACTTATGGATGGTTCTAAAATGTCCAAGTCTAAAGGCAACGTAGTTGACCCGACTGACATGATCGCACGTTACGGCGCAGATACTGTTCGTCTGTTCTGCCTCTTCGCAGCACCACCAGAACGTGACTTCGAATGGTCTGAAACCGGCATTGACGGTTCTTACCGCTTCGTAAACCGCATTTGGCGTCTTATTGAAGAACTCGAAGGCGAATTGATCACTGTTGCACCTTGTTCTTCCACTGCTGACGATTGCACAAGCAAAGAAGCAAAAGGCATTCGTCTCAAAGAGCACGAGACCGTTAAAAAAGCTGGCGATGATATCGAACAGCGCTTCCAGTTCAACACCGCCATCTCAGCAGTTATGGAACTGGTTAACGAACTCTACCTCGCTAAAGACGCACTGAAAGGCGACGAAAAAGGCCGTAAAGTTCTTTCTTCTGCGATCAGCACCGTTATCAACCTTATGTCCCCGTTCACTCCGCACCTTTGTGAAGAAATCTGGGAACAGCTTGGACACAAGGAACGTCTCGTGCACGCTCTCTGGCCAACCTACAGCGAAGAAGCAATGGTTAAAGACGTGCTCACAGTTGTAGTACAGGTAAATGGTAAAGTTCGTGCTCGTCTCGAAGTACCTGCATCCGCAGGTAAGGACGAAGTAGAAGAACTCGCTAAAAATGATGTTAACGTTCAAAAACACGTTGAAGGAAAAACTATCCGCAAAGTGATCGTTATTCCTGGCAAGCTTGTTAATATCGTAGCAAACTAGTTTTTGATAGGATGTTTGCTTCCGGTGGGTCTTCGACGAGCCTCCGGCGGCCTAAGAACCTTTCTAAGTAGAAAGTTCTTAGGAATCTCCAAAGACTTTTTACTGCGAGCTCAGCACGTTGCTTATAATGCCTCGCGGCTTACGCTCCATGACCTTTCGTAATACACAAAAAGGCTGTCCTATTTATTTAGGACAGCCTTTTTTTATTGGTAGAGTCTGCAAAGGTAGGCAGCGAAACATGCTATTGAGTCCCCAGAAAATCTTTTCAAGCTTGCAGTACTCACAAAAATCTTACAAAAAAATAACTTCACTTTCTGAAAGCAATGCGCGAGAAATTAGGTATAGAACGCGCAACTTCATCTCCGTGCATTGGCACACGGACTTTTTTTCTGGATTCAAATGCATTCAAAAATCAAAATTATTCTCATCATTCTTTGCGGTGTAATTTCCATCGCCCTTGGTTCTTTGTTGCTTTCCGGCATCCGTGCTATCGCTGACATTTTTGCATACATCGACCCAGCATATGTGCCATTTGTATTCTGGTCACTAACCGTACTTGGGCTGGGATTACTTGGCTACGCAGGTCTGTCTTTATTTGTCTTTCCCAAACCACTTATTATTCCACAAGACCCGACGGAAGATCAAATTCAAGAATATCGCCGTGCGTATGTTGAACGCTTACAGCGCAACCCGTTTCTTAAAACACAGTTAGCCCCATGTAAAACAGAGCAGGAAATTAAAGACGGTATTGCGGCACTTGAAACTGAGGCAAACCGCTTAATTGAAGAAACGTCTAAACGAGTCTTTATCGGCACTGCAACAGCACAAAACGGCAAGCTTGACACACTTATTGTGTTCGCGCTCATCACACATCTAATCTATAAAATTACAAAGTTATATGCGCAGCGTCCGCATATGAGCGACCTTGTAACACTTTATAAAAATGTTGCCGCTACCGCCTTCTTTGCTGGTGCAATAGAAGATATTGTTGTGGAAGAATATACACAGCAAATAGTTGGACCACTTGTCGCGACATCAGTGATGGGAAGTGTTCCGGGAGCACAGGCCGTCGCTTCCGTTGTAACTGCATCAATTCTTGATGGCTCCATGAACTCACTGTTGACCATACGTTGCGGTATTATCGCCCGTGATTTTATGAGCATTTACACAGACGACGATGTACTGAGCAAAAAAGAAATACGTAAATCGGCCACGCGGGAAGCCGCAGCAATGTTTATGCGCACTTCTGGCGACACAATCTCCACTGTTGCACAGTTACTTATTTCCGGCGCGTCCAAAACTGTAAAACGAAGTATGGCAAAAGCATGGGATGCTGTCCGTAACATCGGCTCTTCTTCTAAATCATCTGCTGATGAAAACACAGAAGAATGCCGCGACACATCTGAACCAACTAAAGAAAAAAAACTGATCCTTCGTTCAGCTCGTGAATGTGTTTCAAACACGACTGATAAGATTGTGTCTGGAGCATCTTCCACAGGAAAAACGATTACGCAGGCATCAAAGAGTGCTGCATGTGGTGTGGCAACAGGCGTTACAACTGTAACATCCACTGCCGCACGAGGTGTTACCGCCGCTGCAAGTACAGCAACCAAAGGGGTTTCTACTGCCGCAGGTTGTGCAGGCAAAGGCATATCTGCCACAGCAAATACCGTAACCGGTGGAATCTCAATAGTAGCGTCAGCTGCGACTTCTGCTGCTAGCTCCGCAACAAGCGGAATCAGCTCTGCGGCATCATCGACAGCAAACGGGCTACAATCTGTTGGTAAAAAAACAGTCAGTGCTGTTACAAATGCTGACGCAACCGTGAAACGCGGTGTAAAAAAATCCGGTGCCAAAATTTCTTCTGCTGCCGGAAAGACGAAAAAGGTGCTCACCAGCCCCTTCGCAAAGAAAAAGCGAAAAAAAAATAACTCATCATCTTCTGAATAAACAAAACGCTCCCAGAGATACTTCTCTTGGAGCGTTTTGTATTTTCTTAAAATGAACTTCAAAAGCTGTCAGGGAAACAAGGTCCGACTCATTGCAAGGTCGTTTTTATTGTTATCCCAACATCAAAAGCTACTCTTCTTCTTTCAATCTTCGAGTCACAAACTTATCCAACTGGTTGGTAAAATCCTGCTTATCACGGGCACCCAGTGGTGCTGGACCGCCGGAAACCATGCCGCCGCTTCTAAGTTCTTCCATAAGATGACGCATACGAAGCAAACCTTTAATGTTCTCTTCCGTATACAGCTGGCCTCGTGGGTTCAGGGCGGTTGCACCCTTTTCAACAATTTTATCAGCAAGGGGGATATCGGCGGTAATGACTAGGTCACCTGAATTTGCAAGCTCCACAATTTCATTATCCGCCACATCAAACCCCGCACCCACGCGGATAAAATCAAGATACGGTGAAGAGGGAACTGACAAATGGCTATTTGCAACAAGCGTGGTCTTAACCTTACGTCGCACAGCAACCGTAAAAAGAACTTCTTTTATCACCTTGGGGCACGCATCTGCATCTACCCATATTTGCATATCTACTCCGGAATTATTCTTAAAACACAATTACGTGCATACATTTATATAAATAACTTTTGAGGCATCTATTTACCCGTTAAGCGTATACGAAGCTAGACGTAATCACACTTCATCTGCTATCAATTATCGCGTTGGTATCACATTGCTTATACATGTCCGAGCCAACAAGCTTTTTCTTTTTTTGACACAAACAACAACACAGGAACCTTGGTATGACGTTTCCTACATTATCTTCTGCATCCCGCATCTTTGCCGTTCTTTGCTTACTTGCATCTCTTTCCCTTACGGGTTGCGGATACTCCCTAACAAACAACCAGCCAAGCCTTTTTGGCTCTGGCTCTTCAACCATGCGTATCAGAGAAGTTAAAAACTCTACAATTTACCCATGGATCAATCAGGTTGTTCGTTCCTGCATGTATGACGAAATTACCGATAGAAATATCGCTGTGATGACCGCTTCAGAGTCCTCTGATTACAGCATGGTTATTGATATCGAAAGATTCACTATCAATAGCCGAGTTCTTGGTACTAAAGAAGAAACTCTTGAATACACAATCACTCTGACATTCAGTGCTACTGTGTATGACTCTAAAAACGAAGAAATCTGGACATCGAACAGTACATCACTTTCCCGTTCATACCCGACATCTGATGCCCGTTTTGCTGGCACACAAATTACAAATTTAGTTGTTCAGGCTATGGTCGATAAAATGCGTAATACATTCTAGCAGTACGGTACATACCGTAGACCAACGCGATACCATTGTATATAAAGAGGCTCGGAGTTATTACTTCGAGCCTTTTATGTTGGCAACACTACGCCACCTCATAAATATCATTTTTATCCAAAGCAAAGCTTACTACTAGTGCTTGCTGTCCCTTTTGAACAAGAGAAAACAGGACTAACCATGCCAAGACCCGGATTTTCCATTTGCGTCTGCCCAGATATTCAGCTGACGAAGAACTACATTGACACTCTGTTGCAAGACAACCCTGCTCCTGAAGGAGCATGGGCAAAACACGTCTACTGGAGTGACGAAGGATTACCGCCTGTTTTCTGGGAAAATCTCACATTGCAAGGGTTGTTCGCATCGCCCAAGGTACTTATAATTCGCAACGCACAGAACCTTCCTATTGATGCGTGGCGCAAGTTAAGTACAGCCTTAGGACAATTTAATCCTCTGGCATGGGTCATCATTTGTCTGGAAGCACCATACGACAGAGGTAAGCCAAAAATTCCTGCCGCTGTTAAAAAACTTCCATGCTGGCAACTTGCAGAAACGAAAGCATGGGTGTGGCAGTCTGCCGGACTTACAGAGCGCGCCATGCGCGGCTTTATTGAGCAATGGGCAGCGAAAAATGAAATATTCATTGATACAAAAATCGTGAATGCCCTTTCGCATGTGTTACCGCAGGATGCTTCCGCGGCAAAGAACGAGCTGGATAAGCTTGCATTGGCTGCCGGAGATTCCCGCACTATCACGGACGAGCATATTAAAGATATTTCGCATGATGCTGATATGGACATATTCGCGTTCATTAACGCATTGCAATCCGGTAGCGCTCCTGAAAAAGTATGGAAAAAAGTTATCTCCAGCCAAGCTGCCGGTGATGCTATGATCTTTTCATTCCTTGCAATGCTCCTGCGTGAAGCACGTATACTATGGCAGCTGTATGCAGGAGAAAACGTACGGTTACCATCCAATATTGCGCAACAAAAAAAGCGTCTCGCCACCAATCTTGGTCCTGTACGTCTTTCAAAGATATGGGACTTAGCTCTTGAAGCCGAAATGGGAATCAAAACTGGAGAGCGCAAACCAGAGCAGGCAATGGAAATATTAGTTGCCGGTCTTCTTGCACTTTTCACTTCCCAAAAATAGCTTTTTTGCATTTTTTCTTCGTTTCTCATCTATTTTTTTCGTCTCGATGCCCTTTTTTTGTTGAAATATAATTAAAATTCACCTGTTACCGCTTGCCACAGCGAAATTCCTGTTTATTATGACAGAAAAAGCTCACTATCATGGACACAGAAAGCGTCTGCGCGAAAAATTAAACAAAGACGAGCAGGCGCTGGCGGATTACGAAATTCTTGAACTTGTACTTGGTACGGTAATTTTACGTTCTGATACAAAGCCACTTGCAAAAGAATTATTGAACCGCTTTGGCACCCTACGAGGCGTACTTGATGCGCAGGACGAAGACCTGCGTCAACTTAAAGGCTTCGGTGACTCTCTTGTAAGCCATTGGAAACTGTTGCGGGAACTTTTCTCCCGATACATGGAATCTGGTATTTCAGAAAAAAAACAGCTTTCCAGCCCTGCCGAAGTGGCAGAAATGGCGCGCATTAGATTAGGCCGAAAAGAAAAAGAAGAGTTCTGGGCTGCTTTTTTAGACAACCAGAACAGACTTATCTCGTGGGAACGAATTTCAACCGGGACAGTTAATACCACCATGATCTACCCAAGGGAGCTCATGGAGCAGGCATTGCAGCGCAAAGCCAGTTCATTGGTAATTGTCCACAACCATCCGGGCGGGAACCTAACACCTTCTTCTCCGGATATAGAAATAACACGGCATATTGTTCAGGCTGGACGCATATTAGGAATCAGACTGCTCGACCATCTCATTATTACTGCGGACACGTACTACAGCCTAAAAGACGAGGGACACATGTAAAACCTTCCAAAGGAGGCGTATCATGGCCAGACAGCGCTATATAGTAACGGGGAAAGTGCAAGGGGTAGGTTTCCGATATTGGACACACCACACAGCTTTTTCGTTAGGCCTGCATGGCTGGGTACGTAATCTTCCTGACGGGAGTATTGAGTTGGTTGCAGACGGTGACATTTCCACCCTGCAACAGTTTGAAGAAGAACTTTGGCAAGGGCCCATAAAGGGTCAGGTTGCCACGGTTACACCGTGTGATACAAATTTACGGGAACCACTCTCAGGGTTTTCCATGCATTAATTGGATTTTACTGCCAGGGCTATGGCAGAAGAAAATATAACACCGTTTCTGCCCAGCTTGGAGGGCACCGATGACCGAAGATATGATGAACAGCACACCGATCATAACTGAAGAAGAAGTTCTTTCCGGAGCGTTAGAGCACGACATGGATGGCACCTTACCGGAATTTCCAGCGGAACTTCCAGTACTGCCGGTTCGAGATATTGTCGTCTTCAACTATATGATACTTCCGCTCTTTGTCGGGCGTGAAAAATCTATTCAGGCTGTAGACGCTGCCCTTAACGGTAGCCGTTACATGATGATTACAACACAGAAGGACGAGGCCACAGAAGATCCTTCTCCTGAAGATCTGCACACTACAGGCACAGTTGTAATGATCATGCGTATGCTTAAAATGCCTGACGGGCGCCTTAAGGTTCTCGTGCAGGGTGTAAGCCGCGCAAAAATTGAACGTTTCACCAGCACAGATCCGTACCTTGTGGCTGAAGTAAACGGTCTGGAAGAAATCGAAATTGAAGAGATTTCCGTTGAAACAGAAGCAATGATGCGTGCTGTCCGTGAACAGAGTGAAGAAATTCTCTCTCTGCGCGGTGTGGCAACATCTGAAATTATGTCTGTTCTCAACACAGTACATGATCCGGGCCGTCTTGCAGATTTGATTGCAGCAAATCTGCGTTTGAAAGTACCGGACGCACAAGTAATTCTCGAATGCAACGATCCTATTGAACGCCTTGACCGCGTAAATCAGCAGCTCCAGAAAGAATCTGAAGTGGCTAATGTACAGGCACGCATTCAGTCCATGGCTCGTGAAGGTATGGATAAAGCACAGCGCGACTATTACCTGCGTGAACAGCTTAAAGCTATCCGCACCGAACTCGGTGAAGGTGAAAGCGCTGAAGAAGAAGCTGAAGAGCTTGCAGAAGCACTGAACAAAGCAGGTCTTCCTAAAGACGTTCGTAAAGAAGCAACTAAGCAGTTACGCCGTCTAACCGCTATGCATCCAGAATCTTCTGAAGCAAGTGTTGTGCGCAGCTACCTTGAGTGGCTTTCTGAACTGCCTTGGAAAAAAATGTCTCGTGATCGCCTTGATATCCTCAAAGCGCAGGAAATTCTCGACGAAGATCACTATGGACTGGAAAAAGTTAAAGACCGTATTCTTGAATACCTTTCCGTCCGTAAACTCAATCCAAAATCCAAAGGACCTATCCTTTGTTTCGCGGGCCCTCCGGGTGTTGGTAAAACGTCTCTCGGACGTTCCATTGCCCGTTCTCTTGGCCGCAAATTCCAGCGCATCTCCCTTGGCGGTATGCGTGACGAAGCAGAAATCCGAGGCCATCGCCGCACCTACGTTGGCGCTATGCCGGGTCGTATCATTCAGACTATGAAACTTATGGGTACACGTAACCCTGTTATCATGCTGGATGAAATTGACAAGCTCGGCTCCGACTTCAGAGGCGACCCTTCTTCTGCTTTGCTCGAAGTGCTTGATCCGGAACAGAACAACAATTTCTCAGATCACTACTTAAACGTACCTTTTGATCTGTCCAAAGTTATGTTCATCTGCACCGCAAACCAGTTGGATACAATCCCTGGCCCATTGCGTGACCGCATGGAAATTATCCAGATTCCTGGATACACCATGCAGGAAAAAACTCGTATTGCACGTCGTTACCTGCTGCCTCGTCAGGCAGAAGAAAACGGCTTGGGTAAAGATGAAGTTTCTATTCCAGACAACGTGCTGTCCAAAATTGTTCAGGAATACACACGCGAAGCCGGTCTGCGTAACCTTGAACGCGAAATTGGCTCTGTATGCCGCAAGCTTGCACGTCAAAAAGCAGAAGGCACCGCTGGTCCTTACAAAGTAACAGCAAAAACTCTTCAGAAACTTCTCGGTATCCCACGCTTCATTGATGAAGAAAAAGATGCTGTGATGATTCCGGGTGTTGCGCAAGGCCTTGCATGGACTCCATACGGCGGCGTAATTCTTAACATCGAAGTTACCCTTATGAAGGGTAAAGGCAAACTGACACTTACAGGTCAGCTTGGCGATGTTATGAAAGAATCTGCTCAGGCAGCTCTCAGCTACGCCCGTGCAAACGCAGCAGAACTGACTATTGATGCAGACTTCCTTGAGAAGCATGACATCCATATTCACGTTCCTGCCGGTGCGACACCTAAAGATGGTCCATCTGCCGGTGTAACACTTCTTATTGCACTTATCTCTGCGCTTACAGGCAAGCCTGTGAATCAGAACCTGTGTATGACTGGTGAGATTACATTACGCGGACGCGTTCTGCCTGTTGGCGGCATCAAAGAAAAAATTCTTGCCGGTGTTGCTCGCGGATTGGAACAAGTATGCATTCCTAAACAGAATGAAAAAGACCTTGAAGATGTTCCAGCTGATCTACTCAAAAAAATTGAAGTACACACAGCTTCACACATTCAGGATATCATCCCGTTAGCTTTCACTAAATAATGCAGTAACATTTGCATAAAGGTCAGTGCTACCTTGATATCTTGCTGGACTCTCTTTGCTACTTTTGTTAGCCAAAACGTCCACTGATCACATAATTAATAGAGGCGGTGAATAACAATTCACCGCCTCTATTTTATTAAAGGATATCCTTCATGCAAACTGACGATGCAACACTTTCCAATCTCCACCCCCTCTTCACCCGCCTTTCAGGTCAGGTTATCTGGCTGCTTATGGAAGAGCACGATGCATCCTCGGAAGATGTTAATGCCTTTATGGATAACGTCATGGCATGGAAAACAGCTCACCTGCATACCATGCGACGTGTACTTGAAGACAACAGTTTGTATGTCCAGATTACAGTGGATCATATCGGCGATATCCCGACAAATCAGGAAGCATGCATGACATGCGAAAATCTGAGCAATAAAATTATTCCTGCGTCACATCCTGACCTTATTTCCATGCTCCCGCCATACTCACTTGGGTGCCGATGCCGTGGAAAAATAATTACAGAAGCAGAGCTTCCAAAAAAGCCTGAGTTTCTGACTCCTGAAGATTGTCCAAAACATTCCTTTATGTGTGAAACGGGCTGGTTTCTTAACTACCCGTGGGCAGACTCACTCAGTAAAAAGAAGTAGTCTTCAATAGAGGTTGTACCCCGTTACAGAGGTACTACGATCATTCCTCAAAAGCTTTGCTAACCATACGTTCCTGCGCTATCTTCCCGCACACAAGAGGGAACAATGAACCAGACTCCATTAGATATTCTTCGGACTACATACGGCTTTCGAGATTTTAGAGGCAAGCAGGAAGAAATCATCAATCATATGATTGATGGTGGCGATGCGCTTGTCATTATGCCTACAGGCAGCGGCAAGTCACTTTGCTATCAGTTACCTTCCATCGTTCGTAACGGTACAGGCATTATCGTTTCACCACTGATTGCTCTTATGCAGGATCAGGTGAACGAGTTAGTGCAAATGGGTGTACGGGCGGCTTTTCTAAACTCGACCCAAAGTCCGCAAGAACAGAGCATGGTGGAGCAGCAGCTACGCAACGGCGAGCTGGACATGGTATACGTTGCTCCTGAACGTCTTGTTACTCCTGTATTCCTCGCAATGCTGGATGTAATCAAACCGGCACTGTTTACCATTGATGAAGCCCACTGTGTTTCCCAATGGGGTCACGACTTCAGACCGGAGTACACACGCCTTTCTATTCTACGTGAACGCTTCCCGCAGGTACCGCTTATCGCTCTCACGGCGACGGCTGATGACCCTACCCGTAAAGACATTGCAGAACAGCTGCATCTTCAGAAAGCTCCTGCCTTTGCAACAGGGTTTGACCGTCCTAACATTACCTATTCTATTCAGAACCGTGAGCGCGGACTTGATCAACTTTTCGGCTTTATCCGCACCAACTACAAAGATGAGTCCGGCATTGTATATTGCCAATCCCGTAAAAAAGTTGAAGATATCGCTTCCAAGCTCGTTGATGCCGGATTTAATGCTCTGCCATACCACGCGGGCATGAGTGCTATCCAGCGTAACCACAACCAGTCTAAATTCATGATGGAAGAAAACGTCATCATGGTTGCAACCATTGCTTTCGGCATGGGGGTCAACAAACCGAACGTACGTTTCGTAGTACATCTTGGACTACCTAAAAGTCTCGAAGCATACCATCAGGAGACTGGACGTGCAGGTCGTGACGGTCTTCCGGCAGACGCGCTGCTTCTATACAACCTGCAAGATATTGTACTTGCACGTCGTATGATCTCACGCTCTGCGCCCAATCGCGCCATCATTGAGCAACACAAATTTAGTTCCCTACTCGGATTCGTTGAAACCACCGAATGCCGCCGCAACGTTATCCTTTCCTACTTCGGGGAACACCGCGAAGAAAAATGCGGAAACTGTGACACCTGTCTGTATCCGGTTGAAACGTGGGACGGCACAATCGTGGCACAAAAAGCACTGTCCTGCGTCTACAGAACCGGTCAACGGTTTGGTGCAACACACCTCACAGATATCTTAATCGGTAACCTCACCAAACGTGTTACCGAGCACGAGCACAACCACATTAAGACATTCGCCTGTGGTAAAGAGCTTGGGAAAGAAACATGGAAAGGTGTGTTCAGGCAGCTTGTCGCTTCCCAGATGCTTGAATCTGATCCGGAAAACGGCAGCCTGAGACTTAATGAAGCAAGCTGGCAAATTTTACGTAGTGAGAAAACAATTTCGCTACGCCGCGAATCTCTTTCCGCCACAGCTGTAAAGCACGTGGACAAAAAAGAGACAGACGCGGCTATGCAGGATGCCCTGCGTCTCCCTGATGCAAACCAACTCTTGGACTTGCTCAAAATGGAACGTACACGGGTCTCTCGTGAACAAAACATCCCACCGTACTCTGTGCTGCCGGATAAGACTCTTATTGAGCTTGTAGCGTACCGTCCTACGCAAAAAGACGACCTCTGCAATATCCACGGTATCGGTCAAACAAAGCTTGCCATGTATGGTGACCTTATGTTGACCGTACTTATCAACTTTGAAGCAGAATACGGTAGACCGGAGGCGCTTCCACCACTGCCGCAGCGAGCTGCTGCAAAGCAGAAAAAGAAAGACGCCGGAAAAACAATTACCGACACCGTGCAAAAATCGATTGATCTGTTCAAACAGTTTGGAGATGTCCACCAAGTTGCTGCCGAGCGTAGTCTTGTTGAAGGAACTGTCTACGGACACATTGCACGAGCAGTTGAGTTGGGCGAAATTGAATTAGCAGCGGTCACAGCGCAACTTGCAGCCGAAGAAATTGAATCTATCCGGTCAGAGGTTGCTGCGGCTATCGGTACCGGAACTGGCATTAAAGGGGCGCATACCGCCTTACAGGGAAAATATGACTATGGTCTGCTTCGTTGTATCGCCGTTGATCTAAAAAACGCCGGTTCTGAAGAATGGTAAATAAAAACGCCCTCAACTACATACGTAATTGAGGGCATTTTTTTGTCATAAACAAAGCTGTTAACCGCCACCAACGGCAGGGAAAAGACCAAGTCGATCTCCTTCCTTCAACACGCTTTCAAGTGATTCGTGCTTTCCGTTAATGAACATAATCTTCACATCTTCTACTGTAATACCGAGAGTATCTATAACCTGCTGGATGGTTGCACCATCATCAACAGCCAGAGCATTTCCTTCCGGTGTAAAATCAGAAAGTGTGGCGAAGCATTTAATTTCTATCTGCATACTGTGTCCCTTTATTTGCACATCAAGTGTAAACAATAAGAAAAAAGAAAGCGGAATACAAGATAGAGGTTCCCATCAAAGCTACAGACATAATGCCTATCCCTTCAGGTACTACATTCCCTCTACCAGTTCTGACCCCGTATGCATTTCGTCTGCTGGTGCCAATACTCCTCGCAACACAATACTGCCGTTCCGTTGTAACGGGGTAATGTGAAGACTTACAACCTTCTGCCCCTCAACAGTCTCAAGTACTGTCTGGGTACGCATGGTGCTTTGAGGTTTGGCGAGTGTTTCTGTTTGATATTCTAAAGCAGGCACACCAAAAGCGAAGCAACTGATGAGTAGCGACGCTATGCGATCCCGCTCTTCGGGAATTAGAAAATCTATGAAATGACTTTTTTCCGGCGTAGCAACACTGCCCAGTAACTTTCCAGCAATTTTGTTTGCAAAAAGAATGCGTCCGCATTCGTCTATGTCAAGTACCCCTGCCGGAAGAGAGTCTGAGAAAGCAACGACATCTTCGCCACCGCTTCTAAAACATTTGTAAAGCTCAAAGACCTCAACAGCATAGGCACAGTTTTTACATACTATAGAAAGTAATGCCATTTCTATAGCTGTAAGGTTTTTTGCCCCTTCAGGAAAAATCCCAACAAACATTCCCCGCACACGGGAAGATGTTTCCAGAACATGAAGCAGTACTCTGCGCTCTAAATCCGCAGCATGTACTACAACCGGACGTCCCTCTTTAAGGGCGAAAGAAAACATGCCGCTATCAATAAATGAATTGGTAGCAGCCTCAATTTTTTCTTTCCAGTACTGCTGGTCTGAATAGGCCAAATAAAAGTCAGAAGTGCCCTCATCAACCAGATACACAGCAGAGACAGTAAAAGGTGTAATAGTTGCCGCACGCGATGCCACCTCATGCAACAACAGTGTGGGTTCATGCAGCGAACTGATACTCACCTGAAAATCACCAAGTGATGCAGCTAACTCCAGCGCATCCAGAGTAAATCGCGCCTGATCTTCCAGTCGCGCGACTCGATCTTCAAGATACTCGACACCGGAAGGTGCTGTTTTATTCTCCATATGCCAACCGTATAATTTCTTTAGACTTCAGATAAATAATATTCACAAGTTCAGAAAGAGTTGCTTCCGTAATATTCAACATTTTCCACGCATCTAAATCTACAGACGGTAGAGGAACATCGTAAACGGGATCAAATGTAAGTGCCTTTGCAATCACCTCTGCGACATGCATTACAGCGTATTCTTTAGTATTCACTTCACTGAATGAAATATGGTGCTCACGCACACTTTTTTCCATAGAAGCAGGAAAACCAAGCCGTTTTAGAATATTGCCACCAAGTTCTGCATGGTTCATCCCCATATACAGTTCTTCTACTGCACACAATTCTGCTCCACTGCACAGCACTTGATCACGTACTTTATCATATGTAGATGCAAAGCCACGGCTGTAGAATATACAACCTATGTCTCGTAGCAATCCATTAGAGAAAAAACATTCTCTTCCATATACGCCTACAGCAGCAACAATATAGCGTGCGGCAATACCTGTTGTAATGCTGCATCTACCATGATGCATTATCACTTTTGAGTTATAAGACTCTTGCACATGATGTATGTATACTAGCATAATTGCCAAATACAATACAGTCCTGTTTCCCAAAAAAGCAGTACAACTATAAATTGATTTAACTTCGCAGTTTGATACATGAATCAAAGCATCACATATCTTAAGCAATTTACACTTTACTTTGTTGTCTTTCTCTATTGCAGATACTACAGCCTCAGATGTTACATAGACATCATTTAGCATATTCGTAAATGTGAAAAAGTCTTTAGGAAAGTCGTCATATCCTGAAAAAAAATCGTCTAGGCTAACATGCGATACAAGGTCATTACTGCTAACGGTCTGTATTTCGGTCGAATAAGGTGGATACAGATATGCAAAAAAACCGTCACAATTTTTTCCGCAACTATTTGCCAGTCTAATTGAGTCTTTTAGCAAACAAGAAACCGGAAATACTTCAGTGTCGATATCACCATACAAGGTTTGTATTCCGCCTGCTGATCTGTCAGCAAGAACGGTACATTCTTCATTGGAAAGCATATCCGCAAAATCTTCATCAGAAAGCTCTTCTAGTGGAAGCTCTCTTACACCCCAAATTTTGAGCACACGTAAGGTCTGCTCGGTAATAACATGTCCAGATGAAAACAGCCTTCTCCCATTGGCAATATGCACATCACCAGAGAGAGTCTGCCCTACTTCGAGGCTAGAAATCGTCATGGTCTTTTATTATCCCCTAATAACAACACGCAAATAACAAAGTAGTACAAAACTATTTAGATAATAAGTACCTATAGTTACCGCCAAACGCAATTGCAATTGTGTAAATAGCTGTCTTTTCCAACGTTTTTTTTTGTGCTACGACATATGGAGATTCAAAACCGATTTACTTTTTGTAGGCACTGCATGAACTATCTTGATCTCATATTTATCGTAATTACTGGATTTTTCTGTGTTCGCGGATTTTTTCGCGGTCTAATTCTGGAAGCAACATCCATTGGCGGCGTTGTTGGTGGCTTTATTCTAGCCAACAATTATTACGAACAGCTTACGATCCATCTTGAATCTTTTATTGACCATCAATGGGTCGGCGTTGCAGCATATGCTCTCATCTTTGTTGGTGTGCTACTTGTTGTCGCCATTGTTGCGGGCATACTCCGTAAAATCATCGGTGCTGCCGGTGCTGCGTGGCTTGATTACTCTTTCGGTGGTGTACTCGGTGGTGCTAAGGGTTTGCTGCTTTGCTGCATTATTCTTGCGTTCACCTTACATTTCTTCCCTAATGCACAGGTCGTACAGACCTCTATTATCGTACCCCATCTAAGCTTAGTAACAGATATGCTACGGCAGTTTATTCCCGCTACGTTATAAACACAACTTTACGATTAACTGCCCTTGCCTAGACAAGGGCTTTTTTGTGTGTATCTACTATTAAACCATCCCGTAACCAAAGAAAACGATGAGCAAAACAATGAATAAAAGTACTACTGAATCCCTGCTTGCCCTGCGGAACGTTATTGACGAGCTCCTCGGTGAAAACGGATGCCCTTGGGACAAAGAACAGACTCCACAAACTTTATGCGACTACCTGCTGGAAGAAACCTACGAACTGGTAGATGCCATTCGCAGCGGTAAGAATGTAGATGTACGCGAAGAAATGGGCGATGTCATGTTCCTCGTACTCTTCATCAGCAATATGTACGAAAAAGAAGGCTTCACCCTTGCAGATTCCATGCAGGAAAACGCATCCAAAATGATTCGCCGTCACCCGCACGTGTTCGGTGAAATGGACGTACAGAACGTTGAAGAGATTTGGGCTAACTGGGAAAAGATTAAACGTGCAGAAAAGAAAGGAAGCGACGAAGACAAGCCAAAGGGCACCTTTGACAGCCTTCCTAAAGGACTTCCTTCCCTGCTCAAAGCCTACCGTTTGAACTCCAAAGCTGCTCGCGTCGGGTTTACTTGGAATGAGTACACCGACGTAGAAAAACAGTATGAGTCCGAATGGAAAGAATTTGCTGCGGCTATTGAGTCCGGCGACACCGAAGCTATTGAAGCAGAATTCGGCGATGTGCTCTTTACGCTGGTAGAGCTTGGCAGACGTAAAGGCATTAAAGCAAACACCGCTCTTGATAGAACCAACTTAAAATTCCTTGATCGATTCGAAAAAATGGAAGCTCTCGCCCATGAACGCGACTTAGTTTTTTCAGACCTCTCTTTTGAAGAAAAAGATGCGCTCTGGGATGATGTAAAAAAGCAGAACGATTAATTTCCGGGAACTAGATTGCATTCCATGCAAACCACTATCGAAACGATCTACTCCATACTCAGTCACTGGCTGATGAATGGGCAGAAATTCACAGCAGACGTCAAGGAATATGCTGAAGTAGTCCTTGGCGTCTGCACTCTTTCTGAGCTTGAACCACTTGTCGCTGAGTGCGACAATCCAGACGTTGAGCCTTTTTTCGAATACATAATTTTTCCGGATAAAAAACTGCTTCATGCACTGGAGCCTGTTCTTACAACGCCACTTTCCAGTGAAGATGTAGCCCAACTTGTTTCTCGCCTTATAACAGGCACGCCTTGTATGGTTCTTCACGAAGCAGAGCATTCATGCACATTCCCTATACCGGAATGGATGTGGAATGACTTCATTACACGCCTACACCTTAAAGATACAACTGTTTCGTTTCTTATGGAGTCTATGCCTGACAGTGCTGAGTCGGTATCTATAGCGACACGTAGCTATCTACGCACTGCAAACATACCGGATTCACCGTTCCTGTATTCTGCGCTCTTACAATTTTTCATGGCAACCATGCCGCATGACCCACTGTTCCACTCTATGCTCGCCACATGGGTTAGCATTCTGACTTCACTTTCCCCAAGTCTGGACCAAACGAACACATCACTTCTGGAACACCTTGAAAAGCGCAGGCGTCGTCTCTACAAAGCCATTTTCGATGCAAACGAGTTCACAATAAAACTCCAACGCTTCAATATGGAAACGCTCATGATGTCCGGTGACCTTCCGCCTGCCATTCATGTCGATGATGCACGTATGCAGATTCGCATTATTGACCGCATAGCAATCGCCCTTTTTCAAAAAAATGTGGGAGCCATTGAAGAGTTGGAAGACAGAACATGGGGAGACTACAACGAGTATCGTCTGCAACTCATGCCACTTCCCACTCTGAACGAAAACTAATCAGATAATAAGTTACCTGTAACAAAGTATAACTCAGCATTTTTCATTGGCGGTTACTCTATATTACGGCTACTATATCCCACAACTTGACTTGAAAAACGCACAGGTATCCTGTCTTTGCGTATGAACCTATATATGGATAAAACCCCTGATTATGACTGAAGAAACAAAAAAAAATATTTCGCCCTGTAAGCCCGATCACATAGGGCCTATCCTTAAATTTCCTCGTAACAACCTGTTCCGTTACTTCACCATTCTCTTACTCGTGTTCTCCTTGTATCTGGTATACCTCATTGCTGCGCCTTTTCTACACACAATAATTTTGTCTATTGTCGTCGCAGCCTGCTGTTATCCTATCTACAAGCGCATTCTGAACTTAGTGAATGGCCGTGAAATATGGGCATCCACCATTGCTATGCTTCTTCTTATTCTTTGCATAGCGATACCAATGAGCTTCTTCATTGCCAGCCTTATTCCTCAGGCTGTTGACAGTGTACACGCAGTCACAATATGGCTCCAGCAATCACAGTCAGACTCATTCCTTTCTGACATTCAACACAACCCGGCGCTACAGTGGTTCCACGAACAACTGCCATTCTTTGATATAAACGAAACTGCAATAAAATCGTATCTTGCAACCATTTCCAAGACAGTCGGCCAGTATCTTGTATCCTTCGGCACATCAGCTCTGGGTGATACTTTGAACTTTGTTGCAAAATTCCTTCTTATGCTGTTGATCGTCTTTTTCTTACTCAAAGACGGAAGCAGAATGATTGCAGGACTCAAATATTTATGGCCTATGCGTGAGTCTCAGGAAGATGCATTGATTAATACATTACGCTCCACTTCCCGCTCCGTGCTGGTTGGTGGTCTACTCGTAGCAATCATTCAGGGCATTGTTGGCGGCATCGGGCTTGCCTTTGTCGGTATTACCCCACTGTTCTGGGGAACCGTGATGAGTTTTTGCTCACTGATCCCTATTGCCGGTACTGGTATTGTCTGGATTCCGGCAAGCCTCTACTTGCTTGTCACTTCCGGCTGGCAGCCAGCATTATTTATGGTGCTTTGGGGCGCAATTCCCGTTGCAGCAATCGACAGCTTTTTACGTCCATACTTCATGCGTGAAAGCGCCGGTGTATCCGTATTTTTCATCTTCCTGTCTATCCTTGGCGGATTGAAAGCTTTCGGCATGCTCGGCATTCTGTACGGCCCGCTTATCCTGAGTTTTGTAATGGTTATGCTTAAAATTTACGGTGAAGAATATCACCACGTATTATCCGAAAATTCCCGCCATTAACATCGGGCGAGGCTGCGCAAAGGTGCAACAATGACGCAACTGAATCTTACAATTGAAAATACACCTCTGGCGCACGCCACTTGGCGATATCTTACGCAGTCACCTTCAGAGGTGACTGCTGATATTGGCGATAGCATGATGAACTTTTTGACACAGCGCCTTGAGTTTGATGCGGAGTACATTGACGCACAGGTTAAAACCATTTTTATTAATGGCAAACCTGTGGATGATCTGGACACAGCTAGTGTTCCTGCTGATGCCCGTATTGCGCTTGGTGCTGTGGCACCGGGCGTTGCAGGAATGACAATGGTCCGCAACAGCCCTATTTCCGGAATGCGCAGCGGCATTACCTATCAGAACACGGAACCAGTTCAAAAAATAACTGAAGGCACAGTAACGCTCTTACTTTTCAATGCTATTATGGAAGATAAGGGATTACAGATACTGAAAAAAGGCATCACCATTTCTGCTGGAAAGCTGGAACGTGCTGTTGAGGAAGTGCCTGAATCAATTTCCACAGCGTATCTGGATGATACATCCATATCTGCTGCGCAATTGCTTGAGTGGATACGAAAAAACCCGCAGTTACATGTGCAACTACGGGTTAATTCAAATTCATAATACTTCGTACTGTTACTTAGAGTCGGATTCGAAACCAGGAATGGTAAGACTACCGCTTCCCTGATCTTGCCCGTTCCCTTTAGGGCAGTCCGGCTGCAGGTAACAAATGTCACATGCACCCTTGAATGGGTAAAAAGTAAGTACTGCGTAACGGCGTGAAAGTGCGGAAGCGTTGTCGTTGTATGGACAACCGATATCTTCCATAGCGTCCACAAGGCCGTCAGTCGGTCTTGGTGCCGGAGCACAACCTGCATTTTCAACGTCTGGAAGAATGGAGTGGATGCTACCCATCACAAACGCCTGCGCAAGGTTGGTAATCATAAACGCATCAGATGGTGATTCATCCCATGCGCCGTCAGTATCTTTTTCCACTTCCTCATCAAGCCAGATGGCGAGGTACTGGATTTTTCCTACTTTAATTTTCTTTACGGTAAGGTGGTTAAGCCACTTTTCCCATAAAGCAGACATCTTATCCATCAGCTCACCGTCTACACGAGTCTCCTGACTCAACTTCAACAATAATTCAATATCAAAATACGGTTTTGCTTCAAGATTTTCGCTTGTATATTCAGCCATGATCCTCTCCCGAGATGGTTGATTTCGTAAGCCGTGACTGTGCTGTATAACAGCAAATCAGTCAAGCCCCACAGCCCGGAGAAGCCTTTGCTAACAATGATACACCTGTGTATATTGCTTAACATCTTAACATGCTATTTCTCGCGTAGTTACCAAAGGTAGCTGCAATAAAAAACAATCACGTGCAGGAGAATATAATGCCCCGCAATTTTAAACTTCCATCAAAAATTCGTTTCGAATATGACATCCGCGAAGGCATTAAACAACAATACACGCATGGTGTATGGGGCGGAGTGAACTCGCAGGGCGAAATAGAAATGAACTTCTATACAGAATCTGACAAGCTCCCCTCTTTCTCTGAACGGAACATAAATCCAGATGGAACATTAGGGCCGGAGCTCATCGTTCAGACAGATCAAAAGACTCTTGTACGAGATGTTCACTCACGCATTGTCATGAATTACCACACCGCACAGGCGTTGCGACAATGGCTTGATGAAAAATTAACAACGATTGAAACAGAAGAAACTGATCTCACCGAAACTTTCTTCGCTGAGCCTGAAGGCGGACTTGAACAATAGCCTGGCTACACGAACAGATGCCAAGTACGGCATGTTCAATAAAAATCAATACTGCTGAAGATATCCTTCTTCCACAGAGATACAATCACACATAAAGACCGGTCTAATAGCCGGTCTTTTTTTGTCTGACGCTTTGGCGAACCTCACCATCTTCCCTATACACCTCACCGCGTGCGTCAGTGTCTATCAGAATAGATGCTGTTGTCCCCACACGGAGTCGAACATTAGGCGGGATATGGGTTAGGTAAATTCTGATCGGAATACGCTGGGCAAGGCGAATCCACTCAAACGTTGCGTTAACTTCCGGCAGTAAGTTTTGCCCTAAGCTACTGTTTGATTGGTATATGCCCCACCCCAAGCTTTGAACCACTCCCAGAATTGGCGTTTCAGGATACCCCATAAGTGTAACCTCTGCCTTATCCCCTTTACGAATATTCCGAATCTCAGTCTCTCTGAAATACGCATAAATCCAATACGTAGAGGCATCGACAATAGAAACTAAAGGAACATCTGCCACAGACATTGTGCCTTTATATAAACTATAGTTCGTTATGTATCCGGACACGGGTGCATATACGTCCGTGAAATTCAAATCCAACTGTGCTGTTTCCAGTAATGCTTTTGATTCGTTAACTTTTGCATCTGCTGCCTGCCAGGCATATTCATACTGAACAAGTGCCTGACGAGCGATTGCGTCAACATCTTCCTCAACAAGCTTACGGGAACGCATAAGTACATCCAATGCTTCCGCAGCATTCGCTTCATCCACTTTCAACTGCGCTTTAGCCTGATTTACAGTCGCAATAAACGTACTCTTATCTACAGTGAACAACAGCTCACCTTTTTTCACATACTGATTGTCTCTAAATCCTACAAAAACAATAGGCCCCGTCACACGTGAAGCGATTGTAATGATGTCTGCCTGCACCTGCCCATCACGCGTCCACGGCTTAATCAAAAAATCCTCATAGCGCACCAAAAGAACAACAATTGCTGTTGCTACAAAAGCACATGTGAGAAACCATTGAAAAAGACGCCTCATACTCATAACCCTCTGTTATGCAGGAATTACATACTTACTTAACAAGCATGTGTAGAGCACTACCAATGAAATAAACACAAGTGGTGGGTAGCCGACATACTGAGAAATCCGAAAATAGTTTAAGACAAATGCCGTACCCAAAGCACACGTTACCCCTAAAATAAAATTTGCCAGTAATGGTGAAAAATAGATCCCTATAAAGGATAATTCATGTGGCATAGATCCTCCTAAAAACGCGGTTGTACCCATTTGTTCCAACCAATAGCCTTTGAGGCAACCATGTATTCGATCATCGCATTTGATAAACCGCGATTACGCCCAAGCAACAGGTAAAAAAATTCATTTCCCTGCTGGCTAACAGCCTGCCCTTCCATATCTGCCTGCTTATTTAAACGCTCTATTGCGTGCTCAAGCCCTTGCAATCGCCGCCGGACACTTTTCTGAATCTTGTCCGGATCAAAACTCGGTGAAAAAACTTTGTGTTCCAACAATTCAAATGTAGCAATCTTTGCATGGCGCCAATCATTCAACATATCCAACAACTCGTCCGGTATCGGAAAATTCCGTTCTTTTTTGTGGGTCAGGTACAAAGAAAAAAGTGCTTCCCCCAACAACTCAAAGGAAAAGATTACCTCGCCTATGCGCTTTCGTGGAATACCTATACGCTTTTCATCCATCAGCTCTGCAATACTCAGCATGGCCTGCGGAATACGGACAAAGTTCTGTAAACATGCTCTTAGCCGCACACGTTCAAGAAAAGTTATCTCGCCCGAAAGCGCTCTTGGCATTATGTCTAACAAATATATTGCACTTGAAAAAAAAACGCCTTCTCGCTTGCATAAAACGCCGTTCCGGAATGGGGTATGATGTAATATACAAACCAATACTCACCAAAATACCGGCAACCGCCATTGCCATCCCACTATTGAGAATCATCGTAAAATCGTAAGTCTGCACATTGGAAAATCTAGGAAGCGAAAGCCATGCAAGCATCATCGCCAACTTAAATAGTGCCTGATTCGCTTTTATACACACAAAATAGACCACAAAAGTCATGCAAAAAATAAGCGTTCCCAACTCGTAATATGTTGTCATATGCTGGAGTGTCAGCACATACACCACAATGGCAATTATGGCAGCTGATACATAATAAATTCCATCCCGCAACGGAGCATTAGTCTTCACAAATACCGAGATCAGCGAAAACGCCCCACCAAGCATTAAAAACTGCGCGTTATCCAACCCCGGAGGATACAAGAAAAACCAAATAATTACAGTCATAGAAAAAAGCACAGCACTTCGGAATGCATACATTACGTATTCATAATTCAAAGGAAATTCCCACGTATTTTTTACTATAAACGGCTTGGGTCGTTCCAAGGAATTATCGTGAAAAAAACAGTGATAATGCATTATCGCGTGAACCAGATTTCCCATCTCATTAAACGCCTCCTGTACAACTAGCACCTGAGCTTGCAAATAATGCGGAAGCTTCTGAAAGGCTGATTCATCACGCTTTAAGGAGATTGCCTCAGGAAAATTTAATAAATGCTCTGCATGTGACCCTTGCTTCATCGCGATAAGTCTTGTCTCCATCTGTCCCACTTTTGAGGCCAAATCCGGCAGAGAATCCTGCATGTAGTCCTTACGTAGCTCAGGAACAACCCACCCCCATCGCAACTGTGCCCGAACAAGTTCACGGGAATGAACAATAAAAGAGTGCCAATCATCGCGGTTTTCCCAAACGTTATAGGAATCTGCAATCGCAAATCCGACAAGCTCTTCAGTTTTATCTAAAGCTCGAAATGCCTTTCTCTGTAAAGCAAACACCTCTTTTTTACTCTTAGTCTGAACTCTTCTCATTTGTTCTTTAAACAATTCAGCATGAAGACTGGTCATTATACCGACTTGTTCTTGAAGAATCGGCCACGCACTGCGACGCCATAAAAGCAGTGTAACCGCTGTGTACACGGTCATTCCCAGACAGGTTTCTTCAAGCCGCGCCAAAGCATATACAAAAACTTTATCACTTTGAGGAATTGCGGTCGTAATAACCACGAGACACACAAAAGAGATGGTGAAGAAAAAATACCCGTTAACCTTACACGCCTGCAAAAAGTACATGCAAATACCACAGTAAATTATCAGTATCGGAAACAGGAAAATTGGCTGTTGAGGAAAAATGGAAAAAATAGCCAATGCAACCGTTCCACCGATGAGAGTACCGGGGATTCCCACAAGAGCTCGGCGATAAGCCTGCCCTGTTGTTGAAAAACTCATCATAAGTACGGCGAATGCTGCCCAGTATGGTTGCTTAAAATCGAGATAAAAAGCCAGTGCAACAACAATACTCATTGAGAGAGCAGGCTTAATGGCATCAATGACACGCAGTTGAAAATCATGCGACAAGGATCCCTCGCCCCATGCTTCAAGTTTATGTTTTAATGCGGACAATGATTCCATTTGCACCTCTAGTTGCAGCCATAAAAAAACCTGCACGATGACCTTAAACTCTCCTGATTCAATCTCGAAAACATTTGCGCCTAGCGTGGATATGTTGCACATCCCTGCCATCCTAGTACTGCTGCTTGTCTATGAATGATCATCAGAAAACAGCGATGGCATAACCATCTATGTTCTTAGTAATAGTTAAACACACCTGACTCGGCTTACATGTTATTTGTGGAGTATCATTAAGAAATTGTCATCTCGCGCATTGCTACAAAGAGCATAAAAAAAATCCCTTCGTTAATACGAAGGGATTTTTGAGGTTTAGAACTTTAGTCAGCTGATTATTACGAAACGATACCACATCATGCCCGATAACTAATCAAGAGGCATAGTGCCTTGATGATTTTTAAACCCTATGCACGTCGCAATATACGCTTACGAACAAAGGTCACAATCGGCTCAATCGCTTTAGGTGCAAGCAACATTGATGTGCACATGTACAGTACACAGAAAAGGGTTCCGCTTACGGCCAATGACACAAAGGCTCCGGTTAACGGCCTTCCGTCCAACAAGAGAGGAATCTGCTGCACTACATAAACTGATGCCACCATTGCAGGCACACACAGCACTGCTGAAAGCAAAAACATGCGCACCACGCCCTTAAAGGCGTCGCCACCAAATCTACGCTTCCAGACGGCAGAAAGAGCCAAAGTATAGAGTACAACAGACATGGTGCCTGCCATTGCAACACCCATTACACCAATTGTTTTTCCAAGGTACCAATACACAGGAATTGCAATAAGAGAAATGACTGTCCCCACTACCGCAGGGGTAATGGTATCTTTATGGGCGTAGAAAGCGCGCCCTATCATTTGCTGCACTCCCCAGAAAGCCACGGAAGCAAGCATAATTTGCAGAAGCGGTGTCGCGCCAAGAGTTTGCTCTACACCAAAACTTCCCTGCTGGAAGATAAGACGGAGCGTTGGCTCTGCGGCGCTGATCATCCAAAATGAAAGAGGCACAATAAAGAGCATCGTATTACGTAATGCTCTGCTGAGTGTGGTGTTGAACGCCTCTGTATCTCCCTTGGCAACTAATGCCGCAAGGAAAGGATATGAGGCTACACCTGCGGCTTGCGCAACAACGCCTACCGGCACGAGCATAATTCGACGGGAATAGTTCAGCAGGCTCACAGCACCGTCGCCAGTGAGTGAACCGAAGATCCGGACAAACTGCTCATCAAGAACAACAACAGATTGGCCAATCATAAGCGGCAACGCAAGTAACACGAACTTTTTTAGTCCCGGATGACGCAGGGTGAAGTGCCACTGAAATCCTCCGTTGCGAACAGCTAAATATGGCAACATAAAGCTACCTGTTGCTGCACCGAAGAGCACACCCCAGCAGAAACCTTCCATGCCGTAATCGATCATGAAAAGGCCGCCAATAATGATGCTCGCGTTGTACACAAGGGGAACAAGTGCCGGAACCACAAATTGCTTACGCATATACAGCACACCGGAAAAACATGACCCAAGTAAAAAAAAGATCTGCGCCGGTAAGATAATACGCAGGAAATAAGTAAGACGCGCAATTGAAGGGGCATCAAATCCCGGTGCGGCAATCTTGGCTAAATACGGTGCCCCGACCCATGCCACGCAGGTACCGGCCGTGATTACGATACACACCCAGAACAGCACAGAGGAAAGAAACTTCCAGCCGTCCTCTTCGCTATTGTTAAAATATTCTGCAAGTAACGGGATAAGTGTAATGGAAAAATACCCGCCCGCGAGCAGGTAATTGAGAAAATCCGGAATAACAAATGAGGCAAAATAAATATCAGACTCTATGGACGCACCGTAATAAAAAGAAATAACTTTATCACGAATAAGCCCCATAAATCGCGACAGGAAGATGCTGACAGCCATAATAACTGCCGCAACGCCCATGTGCTGTCTGCCTGTTAAAAACGCCATATGTGCGTTCGCTCCTTACATAAAAACCCATAAATAGTATGGCATACTGCGAATACTATCTGCTCATACAACAATTAACGTTACCTACCTTATCGAAGTCTGAAACACCACTTATGGTTTCTCCGGCATTTTGTCGAAAGATACAATTGTGTTAAGAATAGAAAAAACAACAATCTGTTTTTCTTGCTATAGCTTTCATATATAGCATATAACCATCCACAATAACAGCAATATCAGCTTTCGCACATTTACTGCTTGACTTTATTAAAAGTTGGATCATACTAAGTTCATACTCATGCAGAGGACACGAGGGATTTGGCCCATCGACTGTCCGGCAACCTGTACTACTAAATAGTGCAAGGTGCTAAGCCAACCGCACACTGCGGAAACCATGAGGCTGTTTGTACACGTTCAGCCTCTCATTTTTGAGAGGCTTTTTTTTATTACTTCGGGCGGATTTATAGCGATTGCGCGCCCGGTCAAAAATACAGCTAATAGCTTTCCGGATTCCGGATAAGGAGATTGTTTATGTTAGCCTTCTTAACACAATTTGCAGAAGCCCCAAAAGCAAATATAGTGTTTTTGTACCATGATTCCACCGTGCAACCTGCCCCTGCGCAGTACGCCGACCCATTGGAACTCTTAGGCGACATACGAATGCTTCATCTTACGCAGGCACAAAAAAACGAACTGCGGGAATTACTTCGTAGCGATCTCGTCACAAGTGACGAGCGTGAAATATGGCGCCACAGAGCGCTAAGGAAAAACTTGATCCATTCTCTTGGTCGAATAGTTTAACCTCCCAATGAGAAAGCCAAAGGAAGTGGTCCTTTGGCTTTTTTTATGACAAATCATCATGAAATTCGCTTCAGCATATTTCCAACTTCAACTAGAATCCTAACGAGGCCAGAGCATCATCCAGTTCTGCGTATGAATGAATAGTGCGCATCCGAGCTTTTTCTTTTCGCTCATCACTATGCAAGTTGAACCAGATGCCGTTCATTCCCACTTCTGTTGCGCCCCAAATGTCATCCATATAGCTGTCGCCTATCATCACAACCCGTTCAGCAGGAAGTTGTAGGTCCTTAAGAGCATATCTCCAAAATTCTGCCCACGGTTTTGGGCGTCCTGCTCTGCCAAAACTATATACCGATGAAAAACAATCACTGATTCCCAACGGTTTAAATGCCGCAAGCATTGCATCATCACTGGATTCAGAAGCATTTGTAGCCAACGCTACACGCCAGCTTTTGCTTGCGTGTTTAACTGCTTCAACAGCCCCGTCCACAGCAGGTTCTTTTGACCAACCTCTCTCTTCACCAAGGTAGACTGGCATGGTCTGCATCAGTGTTCCACCCCAGTCAAAAAGCAACGCTCTATCAAACATGATTATCCCTTTTGTATCTTCGTACTATACAAAAAAACCCGAAGGCGAAAAACGCCTTCGGGTAAATATATAGATGAAACGGCGACGACCTAGAAGGGTTATATACGGAAAAAAGTGTAAATAGCATTGTATGTGTAGGTAATATAAAGATTTTTTTTGACAGCTCTACAAAAAGTGTAAATAAACTTCGCCTATTGACTACTTTATTTACACTTTTGAACTAAAAAAACAACCCACGCCACACATCCAAACAACACTGTCAGCTAATTTTCTTCCGCTACATTTAATAACACTTCCTGACGATGGATATATCCAACACCATCTTCTTCAAGCTTATTATGTAATTCAGGATTAAAACTTAATTGATCATCATCTAAAATTTGAAAGTAGTTTGAATATTCCGTTAAAAGCATTTCGGCAAACGTTCTACTAAAGCCATTTCTTATCAAAGAAATCACTTTAGGGTCATTAGTCCCGTATTTAGCAAGCAAGTAGAAGTCCTCATCAAGCATCTCAAGCTCATTTAAAATTTCAACAAATCTAAACAAGTCATGTTCTAAGAAGTCTTCTTCTTCCTTAATTCTAACAATTGCAAAGTTTACTTTCTCAACAAAACTACTACTTCCAATTCGTGTAAAATGTTCTAAATATCCCTCCGGCTGTGTTGTATCACCCCATTTCCCTACAAACACTAACGCTGTTGGAGGAAGTTGGTTCCAATAGTCGATCATCTGTCTAATCATTCTTGCATATGAATACCTTCTGATCTTCCAATCAAGAAACATTGCATAAAACATCTGGGCTTCTTCTGCTTTTAAGCGCACTAGGTTGCGATTCTTAGATTGGTCTGTCTCTAGGTGAGCAATAAACGCTTGGTAAATTGCCCGCATCAATAGTCTAGAATTATCAATCAACCCGAATTCATCAGAAATATTATCCAAGGCGCTCTGAATAGCATTCTCACAATCTAGTGGATCAAGTTCTGAAATATTATTTTCGAGTAATTTTAACCCAGCGTCAGTACAAACACGCGGCAAATCAGGGTTGCCTGATATTCCTTCTTCCATATTTTCAAGACGTGTCATCACACGCTCAAATTCATCTCTATTGTCATCGGTTATCTGAACTGGATCTAATAATATATTTTCCGGTTCATCTTTTATCGTTTTAGTAACGTGCATCACTTCAGTAACAAACGAATTAAGATTCGCTTTTACTCTTCCATATTGATCACTGCCAACAACATGAATTTGCGGTTGAAGCTTTTCGATAGCTTTAATTTCATTTGACCTAAAAATATCCCCAAAACGATTTACCCTTCCGATTAAATTCTTAAACTGAGAAGGTGACATCTTACGAATACCTTTACGGATATCTAGCAAAAACATTCTTTCAATAGGAAGATTTACCCCTTCTAACAAAGTAGATGTTGATACCAAATACTTAATATCGTCACAGCTTGTATATAAGTATTCGACATAGTTCCGAACAGCCTCAGGCATTGAGCCATGATGATAAAGAACGCCTTTTTTGAGGCAACGCAAAAGTAAATATTTTTTATGCATTGCTTCACCAATTTCAGAAATTGCCTTTTCTGCAGTTGATGAATTTATTTTAGGAAGATTTTTTGCAAGCCGTCGTGCAAAATCTTGAGCATCTTTGGGTTTATTAAGATAAACAATATTTTTATTTTTTGAATAATCAATTACATGTTCTAGATAATTTTCAGCATCATTATCATGTTCAAAAAAGTGATTAAAAAAATGATCGTAATAAGAAAAAGATTTTTCAAACGCTCTATAGTCAGCCACAAATATCTTTTCGGACTTAACATATTCACTTATTTTATAGTTTAAAGATTCAAAGTTAGAATCTTTAAATGACAAACTAGAAGGCTCTTGAAGAAAAGGGGTTAAAAACTTAAATGCTGTATCCGAATTACGATAAGAAAGAATTTTAATAGTCGAAGTCAACAATATCTCACGGTCGCCTGCAGCAAGCATGTTGTGCGCTTCATCTACAAAGACCAAGTCAAAAGCCATTTTTTTATCTGCAGTAAGGATTCTACTTAATCTTTCTTGTGTTAAGACATAAACAGATTCGTAATCATCCACTCTATGCATTTCTGGATGTGAAACAATTCGCTTAACCCAATCGATTTTTTCATCAAGAATTCTTTTTCGTGTCTGTGCTAAAAGTGCCTTTGAAGGGACAACAATGCAGACCCTACTGCCCCGTGATTGTTTAATCCCAGACACAATTAATTCAGATTTCCCATACGAAGTTGGAGCGACAATGATAGCTGTATTTCTAATATTTGAATCAAAAAAATTGTTTAAACGGTTCTGTTGCTCAGTAAACACAACCCCTTTTCTTCGATAATTTTCTATAAACCCATCAACTACTGTAGGCAAAAAAAGACCTGCTTCCATAGACATAAAGTCTTCAAGGGTCCTAAGTTGATTAGTAACCGGATATAGTCCTAAATTAATCGATAAATCATAAAGAGGGGTAAAATCTTGAGTTTTGTTAGAATATTCAAGAGCCATTCTATACCCAATCTGGCGCAAGTGTTGATCTTCTACATTACTAAACAAAGCTATTATAGATAAAATTTTTTCCCGGTTAGCTAAGTTTAATTCTTCATTTGAAAATAACTGACTATAAACATCTAGAAATTCAACATATTTATTTTTAAAACTTTTATGCTTGAGAGAACGTAAGGTCAACTTCGACATATCAATTCCCTTTCGCTGTTAATTCAGATTGTAAAAAATCTACAACCTTAGAAAAGGTACTTTTCTGAATATTAACAACAATTGTATCGCTAAATGTTCCTGCTTTTTTCAAATCAGCAAGGCATTTTTTGGCAGGCTTGTTAGTAATTTTGTTTTTCAGTGATTCAAAAATATTTGAAACAAGAATAACGCAATGATCTTTACTGGTAGCTTGTCCTGTAGTTGTAGCCTTTCCACTATCTTTTAAAATACGTACAAGCGCTTTTTTGAAATCTTTGTCTTCTGCTACAGCATTACGCACTGAGCTAACGGCATTGTACCAATACATCTTTTCTTGTTCATTAAGACGCTTCTTTAAGTCATTTTTTGCTAACCCTAAAAATTCGGCAGTTGTCTGATCAACATTTTTATCTTTATGTAAAGTTCCAGACTTTACTTCTGTTATCCAAACAGACCCTGCAGAGGGTTTGGCCAAAATAAGATCAAACCCTTTCTTAATTGATTTTTCTTCTTGGTTAAAAAAAGCAGAAACGACATCAAAATCACCAAGGACTTCAGTCAAAATAATATGAGCTAACAACTCACCGACAATCCCTTTCTGCGTTGCTTCCGACTTCTTGTTATAACGATCCAAAAAAGACTCTATTGTACTGTAATAACTATAAATATCACCATAGTCTTCAGGGTCAACATCTTCCACCACAGCTGCCCCGTGACAAATTGAAGAAAAATTTTTTCGTATCAGATCTTTTATTTCATCTGACAACTCAACAACATGACATACAGAATAGTCATCTTGTTTTTCTAATGATATACCAGAAAACAATTCTTTCATGGTTGCCCCAAAGTCTATTCTATTCAAGTAATTGATCTTTTACTATCACCCCTTAGTGACTACTCACTTCCGCTACTAGAATTTGGCTTAATTGTCTAACATACTTAAATATAGTTTTATTTTGATCAAACAGATTTAAATACAACAAAAGTAACCACCTGTTTTTACCAAGGCGGATCATTATTTTACTGCTTATGGCAATCAACTAGGCATAGTAAAAAACGATTGCAATACGCCTGACAGAAGTCCTATGTACTTAAATTACAATAGGTAACCCCGTTACTTCCAAAGCTTTTTATATCAAACATTGAATATTCTTTATTTCTACTACGCAACCAAGCGCACCAGCCCCCTCTCCATAACCTTGAAATATCATGATATTTTATTCACTACAAATACCACATGAAGATCTCACAGTATTAAGTAAGATCATATACAACAGCCGTTAACCGAATTCAGATAATGCCTCGATCGGTTGACTATGAAAATCGGATAGTATCTATTCGGATTGAAATTTGGATGTGTAAACAACATCAATACCCCTAAAATACAGTAGAAGTGAGCACTTGCATGGAAATCGATCTCCCCATTACACTTAGAAAAGGCAAAGCAAAAAGTATTCTTGAGTCATCAATTGATTCTGCTCTACTTGCCATCGAAATCTACAACAAGCCGAGAACAGCATTCAGAAGTGAAGGCTATATAACGATGATGGTCATAGCTTGGACAAAACTGTTTCATGCATACTTTCAAGCTACGATTGGGGATAAATATTACTACAAAGAATCAACTGGAAGATATAAAAAGAAAAATGGTGAAAAACTTGCTTGGGAACTAACAACCTGCATCAACCAATACGATAAATTAAACGACACAGACAATCTTCCTGAACCTGTTGTTAAGAACATCAAGTTCTTCATTGCAATCCGCAATAAAATTGAACATCGTCATATCAATAAGAAAGAAGTTGATGTTTCAATTTTTGGAGAATGCCAATCTTTTTTATTCAACTATGAAAGCTTACTCATCAAATTATTTGGTGAGGATCATGCTCTTCACGAATCATTGGTGTTTGCACTCCAACTGTCACACATCAGACAAGGCAGTCAAATTAAAGCGAACAAATCAGCATTGGCAAAAGATGTGCAAGACATCAAAAAATTCATTGATGACTATAGGACATCGCTATCTGAAGAAGTTTTCCATGCACCTGAATTTAGCATTAAACTGATGGCAATTCCTAAGGTTAGCAATACCAACAGAGGGGATGTTGCAATTGAATTTATTCCGCTAAGTCAGCTAGCAGAAGAAGATCGCAAAATGTGTGAATCAATTGGAGCTTTGATAAAAGATAAACGGGTCACTGTTGAAGGGCGCAACATTGGCAAGTTTAGACCTGGAGCAGTCTGTACCAATGTAAACGAAAAACTTGGTTCAAACGATTTTAAAGTCCATATTCATACTTGGCTAACAAGAATTTTTAAGATTCGCCCTAAAGCTGGTGCAGAAGACCCTTTTGATACAAATACTAAGTATTGCCATTACGATGAAGCACATAATGACTATCTATACAATGAAGACTGGGTAGATTTTATTGTAAATTTCTTTGCTGAAAATAAGATGACAGTGGATCAGCTACGAGAAACTAATTCTAAAGATGAAGCCCTGCTCATTAAAGATTACATTTAATGTAAGCTTTCCCGTCGAGCAGACAGTCTCAAATTGAAGTTTTCATCATTGTCAATTTAAACATATAGCAGTTGACATGTTGCCACGATTTTTATAAAAAAATTTCCCTACTAAAATGATTAGTTACAATCATTTTAAAACATTTTGGGAGGTGCCCCATGTCAACATTTTTGACATCCGCCTCCGTGGCCAGCGAACCTAAAATAGCTGGTATTCGATAAGGTGGGGGAAACAAGAGCAACGAATGAAAGTCTGATCAAACTTTCTGTCTTGTGAGCCAACATCATGACTTAGAGGTTGTAGCTAGACTAGCTACACAAAAGCAGCTTGGGAGGAAGGAATGACCCCGCCGTTAATAGTTACGGAGAGAGATGGTCGCACCCGCAATGTGACGGGCAAGCCGAGGTTCCGCAGTCAGCCCCAAGCACACCTCAAGAATTGTATGTTCTCATAAAACAAATTCACCAGTAATTATTAGGACTTGCTGGCCCCGAAGGGGATAGGTCAGGGGTAGCCGTCGAAACACTTTCGAGTGTCACGGAACTATCTATAATAAAAAAAAGGGCGGCCATTTGGTCGCCCTTTCCTTTATCCAAAACTACTGCCGCAGCTTTCTGTTTTTTTATGAATCAAATATTGATTTACCCTAATAGCCCAAAGAACATAGAAAAGACCTTCTTGCGATTTTTTACAGCAAGGTAGTAGGGGCATTTTTTTAATTAATCTCGTTAAACTTCTGCTGTGCGATCATCACACCAAACTCAGCGACAGGCTATATCTAGTGTACTTCTTGACGACTAAGCACAAAATCGACAGCGCTGGCACCTGCAGCTTTAGCGCGTACTGTAATTTTTGCTGTTGGGTCAAATTTTACGAAGTCTGCTAATTTCTTGAAATCAACCAAATCGTAGAATGTTACGCCTTCTTTAACTTTATGATAGTCCTGAACTCGGTTTCCCGTGTATTCAGATTGATATGTAACCGTAACTGGTTCACTAATGTTCATTTTTTCTATACCGGCATCTTCGGCAGCGCTTATCATGGCTGAAAACATCGAAGGGCCGTTGAGTTTGGAAAAATGTATGGAATAAGCTGATTCAATTTTAACAATTCGCGTACTGGACATATTCACAACCTCCTTTATTAAAACGATTTCTTATTTAATATTTTGTTTTACAAAAAACACACACGAGAACAATGTATTAATTTCAAATAGTTACACAAAACTTAGTCATTAAACAACAGCTCCCACATGTCGCTGTTGTGTGAATGCAGGTGCTCGTACTGCCGTTTCAAATGCTTCCCGACCCCCGACAAACACGACCTGTTCGACACCACGGGTCAGTGCGGTGTAGATCAATGCGTGATCCAAAATCCTAGATTGCGTTACAACAACGGCAACCCTATCAAACTGGCTCCCTTGCGCTTTATGTACCGAAATTGCGTAGGCTAATTCTAGTCGTTCTGCTGCTTCTGCTGCGGGAATGGCGTGTACTGTCCCTTCAAAATCAACGTGGATTTTACCCTCGTCGACATCAACAACACGTCCCAGAGTACCGTTCATCAGCCCCCGTTCATAATCGTTAACGAGATGGATGACCGGTTCGCCTATTGCCACTGGATAGTCAGGTTCATTCTTTGCACTTGATTCATGAAAAAATGCATTCACAGCATTAATGCCGGCTGTCCCCATTCGGATCGCAGATAACACCTGCCATTCATCACCGTCCCAGTCGTTTGCCAAACGCTGCAGGACAGATGTTACCCCGTCGTTGTCGCATTCAATAAATGATATTCCCGTCTGTGTTCCTGCATAGGGCGAAATGTCGGGAACTATGTGTTCACGAATGGATGCGGCAATAAGTGGAATCCCTGTTTCTGCTGCTTGACGGTGTACTTCTGTCAATTCTACACGAGGAACCACAGCACTGGATGCCAGTTGATGGAAAACTAATCCAAACCCGATTGGCGGCAGCTGTGCTGCATCACCGATTAGTAGAATCCTGACATCCATCGGCGCATGCCGTAATATCTGAAACATGGATGTCAGATCCAGCATCGATGCCTCATCAATAACAATCAGACTGCCGGAAGCGACTTCCAGCTGTCCCGTCCGTACAAGATGTAAAAATTTAGCAATGGTCATAGCATCATGCCCAGACGCTTCACCCATTCGTTTAGCAGCTCTTCCCGCCAATGCCATTTGCACGACGTCAATCCGCATTTTGCTGGCAACAGAATGAATTACCCGCAGCACTGTGGTTTTCCCGACCCCAGCACCGCCAGTCAGTACACTGAATGGTGCTTTAAACACCATGTTAACTGCTGCCCGTTGTTGTGCATTTAATGCGAAGCCTTGGTGCTGTTCATTTTCAGCAATCGCGGTGCTTATGAACGCATCATGGGCAGATGCGGTTGGGAACAGGCCCCCTTGTGTCATGCGTTGATCACGTTTATGATTCAGCATGGAATGGATGCGTTCAGAAATGCGTTGTTCCAACGAAGCAGCCCCCACAGGCTGGAATCCATTATCATCGCCTACAATAGCGTTTTCAGACGTCGCAAGGGCGATTGCAGTGCGAACGTCGTTATCGGTCACCCAACGTCCCAGAAGGGCTGGTAAACGTTCATGCAGGATTTGTATGGGGGTCATCGTATGACCATCATGCAGTCGTGAATAGAGCACTGCTTCTACAGCGCCTACCAAACGGCGAGTATCGTCTAATTGCAGTCCCATTTTCGTAGCAGCGGCATCGGTTCGTGTCCATGATGTAAACGCCAGCATGTAATAGGGATTACGTTCCAACATCTGAATTGCTTGTGTTCCCCAGACACGGCGGAGCTTGTTTGCCAGCCGGATATCAAATCCGTGCTCGTCCAGAAATGCAACCACTGCGGCTTCCGCTTGATTTTCCGCCCATACACTGACTAGCTGACTAGCCATGGATGCCGACAATACACTGGATAATCGTTCTGCATCCCCTGCATTCAGCAGATCCACAAGCTGGTCACCGAACGCATCATAGATGGTTTGCGCCTTGCCTATGCCGATGCCTGAAAAGCTAGGATGGTCTGCCAAATAGCGGACAAGTAACCGCCCCTTGGGCACCACGTAGCGGGCATGCTGCGCATACAACTGCCACCCGTACTTGGAATGTTCTCGAAATTTTCCCGCAATATCCCATAGTTCTCCAACAACGGGAGGACGAGGCATGATGTTTTTTCCTGCAACAACACGAACGCTGTTCCCATCTGGGCTGCGCCCAGAAAAAATGACAGCGCCATCAGGTGCCAGATACGTTAGCGTGCTGACGGTCAGTGTTGTGGAATCAGGCATGGCGTGGTGGTTCCGGGATGCGTCGGCCTGTTTGAATTGTCATGTCCTCACGTCCCATTTGCTGACGTAGGGCAACTAACTGTTGTCGAAGTTCTGCGTTTTCAGCGACCAGTACGGCATTTTTTTGTTCCAGCTGGATGATGCGACGCTCCATTTGGCGCTGTTTGGTCGGATGTTCTGTTGCAGCACCGGATTTGACAGCCCCAGTAGACGATTTGGATGACGCTGTTTTAACGGCGGGGAGACTGGGGATACCCCGTGATTTTCGGGCGTCCTCCAATAGCGTTTTCATCCGTGGGTTCTTGTATAACGACTGGCGCGGTACTCCAGCATCAGCAGCAATTTTAGACATGTTAAGCATACCGTTAGAACCGACCGGCAGCTGGGTTGTTTCATTCAGATACTGCTGCAATATGTGCATGTATTTTTGTCCGATTTCCTTACCGCTTTGTCCCATTATGCCCTCCGATGATCACATCACGTATTACTATGATGCTTCTGGTGTAGCATCACGATCAACTTCTGCTAATGAACGATTCAAATATGCTTCATCCAGCCCTTTTATAGACGCATTGGTTGACCAAACTATAAACTGCAATAGCAGTCGTTCATTTTCTGCCGCCAAACGTTCATTTTCTGCAGTCAAGTTCTTATTACGATCTATTAAAGCCTGCACTTCTTTGGGCGTAAAACTTTCAGGACTTCGTTCTGTACGTGGTCGTGTTCTGGTTAATTGGTTTCTTCGATCTTGATACGCTTTTTGTATACGGAGATGGTTGCTTAAAGTTTGGCGGGAGTAGACCCGTCCCGTTCGTTTTTCTATTTTTTCTGCAAACAAAGCCCACGTTATTTTTCCTTGCCATCCATCTAATATTTGAACGATTTCTTCTATCATTTCATCGTCTAAATTTCGTCCTCTTTTCTTCCTTCGCATCTGCGCATTCCCCTCTTACATTGCTAGTGATCGTCTAAGCGCTTTTTCTTCTTTTTTTTTCTTTTTTCTTTTTGCAGTCAATTTTTCATTAGCAGCTTGCCCAATTCGTGACGCTGGTCTGATATCGCGCAACTGAATTACACTACCTGTAGGGATATTAGGGTCATCCATTATATCACAAAGTTTACGCAAAAGGTTGGTAGTATGTGCATGATGTTCATACCAGCGATCAATTTTATCGTTACGCTTTTTGGAGTCACTTTTTCGTCGTTCTACTTCTGCAGTTACCTGCTCTAGCAGTGCTTCTTGTTCTTCCAACTGTTGTCGAATACGTGCTGTTTTTGTACTATCCCCTTTAAGGCAAACATGTTCATTACAATTAATACAATCCAGATACTTATCACATGTTGACATAGTGTAATCATGAACGCAGTACCCAAAGTCTGTCGTATGTGCTGTCGTGATTTGCAGCTGTGCAAAATCGTCACGCTTTATCAAGTTTTTCTGCTTTGGTGCTGCAGTAATAGGGGCTAAACCGGTATCTGTGTTCCCTACAGTATTTCTAACCATTTTTACAATATCTTTTGATGTGCTATGATCGTAATCATCATTTTGGCGCAAATCGACCCGCCCGCTCCATTTGGCAATATCCAGTTCACCCACACCAGCTTGTTGCGATTTCGTATTCAAATAATGTCGAAATTCGTGAGTATGGACAGTCATTGGACTACCATCTATTTCTGTTAATCCGAATTCCTTAAAAATGGAGATCACACTGGTTTTTTTTGCCCCTGTGCGTCCTGCAAGCCCATCATCCATTTGCCCCATGGTTATCGGTTCTATTAAGCAGCTATAGTTCTGGTACTTTTTAGCAAACATATCTTTGGGAGCAACCATTAATGCGTCGTGCAAAAGCAGGTTTTTCGTGTTGTCAGCATACGGGAAATGTATAGGGAGCATTTTTAGAACTGCCTGTTCAATACTAGAAAAAGAAAAATGATGTGCGTTACCTACTTTTTTATAAGGTATCTTTCTAGTTTTACACCACTCTTGGGCTGATTTTGCTTTTTTTCGCCCCCCCCATAGCACTAAATTTATTTCTGCCGATGACAGCCATTCCTGATTGCGTAAATAAGCAAGATCCGCTGGAAGAAAAATTTCGTTGGGGTTTTCATAATACCACTTGGCTATATCACGGGCAGGCTGGGTGATTCTTCGGATTCTTTTCATCGCCTCACGTGCTACATCAACCAGTACAGTAACACGCCATTTAATCATAGGTCTGGCACCCTTTGACGGCACCCACCTATGTCCGTAGGCTTCATCTTCGCCGTCAGAAAAAGTGACCTCGCAATCTTGATGCAGCGTCAAAACCTCACTAATGCGATCAGGTGCACTACACATGAGGACAGCAATTGATGCGATTAAAATGTGCCTGTCTTCTGTTGCCGTTCGAAAAATATGTGGCAATGCGCCTAATAACAATTCTTGAGACGGCATTTTTTCTTGACGCCGTTTTTCCGCTTCTGCACCACACCGACCCATTGGATCCTTTTGTCGATTAATAGGATTTTTCCAGTTTAATGATACCATCACTAACCATTTTTCATCTAAAAAATCGGCAATTTTTTGTAGTTGTCCCCCCGTTTTGTACGCCACACTTTTGCTATAATGCTGTTTTGTTAACTGTGCAGCCCTATTCAGAATGCCTGCATCAATTTGAATAATGGGGATTTCGATATCATTTTCGGTCAATGCTATTTCTAGCATCCGCAATGCTTCCAGTTGGCGTGCTAAATTTTGCACTGGTCTGCGCGTAAAAATGTATCGCAGATATGCTTTGGCAAATGGTTGGAAAAAAACAGGAAATGGTTGTTTGTCTTTATTTTTTGTAGCTGCTGTTTGTTTTGTGAAGAAAATTCTATGCCTCTTACTCCCCATCCCTTTTACAGGCAAGAATTCTGTAATATCCCACACATAGTCATCGAATTGCAAATCTTCACCAAACGCAGTGAGATCATTACGGGCAAATGCGATAAAATCATTCAGATTTCGTTGTGCGTCTAATTCGTGCTGGGGCGTGAATATTAGGATTTTAGCCATCAAGTGCTCCCATTTCGTCGTTTTGCTGTTTGCACATGGCGACCACTTCCGCCACCGCTTTTATCGTTAGATCGTGGACTGACGCAATGCGATTGCCTAGTTCCCCCAATCGTTCACGTTCGGCTATCAATTTTTCTAAAATCTGTTCATGTGGGCCATCTAGCCACGCATTAAACAACACACAGGTATAACAACCTAATGGTACTGAAAATGAACAAAAACTATGCTGTCCACATGTTCCAACAACAGCAAAGTCTTGTGTATATTGAGGGGCGATGATCTGTTGCTTGTCACCACCATCAGGTGTGTTCCGTCCATCAACCAGTTTACCTGCAAATGCCTGCGCAATCGGTGCTAGGTGCAATGCCAACTTTTTGTCTATCCTTTTAATGATGGCGGGTGTCGCTTCAACATAGATGCCAGCATTTTGCGTATCCGTATGATCTAACAGCTCCGCAATGACCAGCTCCCCCCACCCTTCATTAGCTGCGACTGTCCCTACGGTACGACGAAAACGGGTAGCTGCTATATGAATAGGGTCACCTGTACGTTCGGAACGTACATTCAATGGTTGAAAGATCTTCTGCAGACGTTCTGTTACCCGACTATTTTCCATATGAAAGGCGAATAGACCAGACGTAAGCGTTTTCTTTTGACGTTCTGGAAACAACGGTAATTGCTCTACATCGTCAACCAATGAACCAAAATCGTTTTTCACATCTTGTACATAGTTCCATAAAAGTCTGCCAATTTCTGGGTCTTTAAAAATTCGTTCGGCAAATTTAGTCCGAGCACGGGTGCGTTTTTTTGCAGACGGGATACGTAACAGATATTCCAGAGAACCATCTGTTTTTTCGATCAATTTAACATCGCAGACCTTGAGCATCACGACTTGGGCAGGGCGTAGGCCAAAAAACATAACAATAATGCACAACAAAAAATCTTCGGTCGTTACTTTGCCTGTAGTATATCCGCGTTCTAATGTAGACGACAACGCACTGCGTTCAAGATGGGTGAATGGTCCTTCTGTCAGATGATGGGTTGCAACGGCAGTTCCTTTAATATTTCCAGACAACTTCAATTCGTTTAGAACGGCAATAGCATTATCTGTAATACCTATGCCGCTTAGCTTATACCATCGTTTAAAAAACCCTCTTAATCGCCCCAGTTGATATTCCTTCTGCCTCGTGAGTGTCGCACGGTAGTTCAATATATGAACATCAGTAATTTCTGATAGCTGTTGCCCGTCGGAAACAGTGGACAAAAAGTGTTTTAAACTCGAAAAGTTATTACCTAGAGTGCTTGGCGATTGATATTCTGCACACCATACCAGTACGAGCTTTAAACCAAGGACAAAATCTGCGGTCACGTCTTTCAAGGAAAGAAAGTTCAAATGTATTTTTTTCCCAGCATCTATATATGACCAAACGTCATTTCGTGGACAAAATAAGGCTCCGTTTTTAGTTGTCACAATTTCAGGTAACAGTTCGTCAGCATCGTTGATCTGTGTGCTGTCATGCAAAGAGCGTTCACTATTTGTCCTCATCTTTTACCACCTTGAAGTTATATTGATCCTGAACGGTTAATGAGGCTTCTTTACCTAGCTTCTTCGTTTTTTTTTGTGTGTAGTGTTCCGTCATTTTAGATGAACGCCGCCATCCGTTTTCTATACACAGCATGCGTTCTATCGTCGCCTCGGAATGACCCTTTTTATACATAATTTCAGCTAGGTTAGTAGAATATGTATGCCTGCAGATATGTCCGGTCAGTTCTTTGGGTAGCTGATCGATTTTTTTGCGCAAAACTATGAAAATATCGTTATATGAAGTCGCGGCTAACGGTCTGCCTGTTGTAGATGAAATGAATATATAAGGGTGGGATTCGGTACCGGCGACCTTATTTCTAATATCTATAACAAAATCATACAGCAACTTGACCAAATCGGTCGTGAGCGCCTTTTCGCGTGCTTTAGTTTTTGTCTTTGGCTGATGTAGCCTAGGATCTTCGGGATCATCGGGGCGACGTGCAACAAGCAGCGATTCATCTTGAAAATTCAAATCATCAATCTTTAGCCCCAACAATTCCCCACGTCGTATCCCTGTACGAATTAATACTTGAATTATTACAGCATTTCGCCAGCGCACCACATAGCTCTTCCATGGATTATGCGGAGAATCTGGGTCAGTTATATTATACAGAAATTGAATTACATCGGGATCTAACGCCATTTGCGAATCAACTGTACCACGGTCAGTTACCATCGGAACTTGCGCTTCTAGATTGTTCAAAACCCTTGTCTGATTTCGTCGCAGCCGATTGCGGATCTTCGCATCCAAATTATGGTTTCTGATGCCTAGTTCAATTGCCCATCTTAAAAAACGACGAATTGTCTTCAGACGATTAGCAGTTGTTGCAGATTCGACAGTTAGATTAGTGTCCCTATATGTATCTAAAAAATGCACGTTCTTTTTTCGTGTCTTTTTACGTGTTCCTTTAAATGATTGTTGGCAATATCTGCCCAGACCAGCAATTTCATCAAGGACAAATAGTTTCCCGCTCCAAACACGTTGCATCACATCAATGTTTGATTCAGAAAAATAATCCAAAAGCAATTTTATTTCACGCAACGCTCTGGCAATACTTTCAGAAGCGTGTCCCCGTTGTCGTAGCATGGTGACAGCGTATAGATTAGGATAAAATTCAGGTCGTCCTGTAATATGATTTAGCAAAACAGGAAGTCGTTCACCGTTTGGAAACCGTAGCGTCTTAACTTTTAATTTGCTCATATTTATTTACACTTTTTTTTACGTGCGACTGGCAAGTTGGGGACATTGTGCCCAAAAGTGTACATAACAAAAAAAGCCAACCCGTTCAACGGGTTGGCTTATATTTATTTACAGTCTTAACTGTACGTATATCAGAAAGGTACGTCGTCCATTCCACTTGCTTCGGATGGGAATGCCGGACCAAGGTCTTCATTACCGGAATCATACTGCTGCTTTTGTTGCTGCGGCTGGAAATTATTGTTGTTGTTCTGCTGCGGACGCGGAGCGTTATTCTGCTGGTAGGAACGACGTTCGCCGCCGCCCTGCTGCATGGAATCACCCTTGCGATCGAGGAACTGCACTCTCTGTGCTTTAATTTCCGTAGTATACCGGGTCTGACTCTGCTGATCCTGCCACTGGCGAGTCTGAAGTCCGCCCTCAACATACACAAGGCTTCCTTTGCCAAGGTAGTTAGCGCAGTTTTCAGCCACACGCTGGAAGACAACCACTCGGTGCCATTCAGTGCGTTCCTGCTTGTTGCCTTCACGGTCAGTGTAGGATTCGTCTGTCGCTACATTGAAGTTAGCGATAGGCGTACCATTAGCCGCGTAACGCAACTCAGGGTCTGCACCAAGACGACCGATGATCATCACTTTATTCAGCATTATTGGACTCCTTAAAATTAATCTTATCCACGATTCTTACTCGTTCGGTAAATCTTTTTCAAGGTCTGATAATGCATCTTCTATTTTATCTGTAAGCTGGTTTGCTTTCTGAGGATTCCACTCACTTAATGCTTCTTCAAGCTCCTGACGGAGCAAAAAAATCGCATCAAGCGGCTCTTTGGCATACGCCTTCAACTCATCAGACCATTCAGCAAAGCGACATGCATCCACCAGTGTTTCGATCATTTCGACCACACCGCTTTTTGCCATATAGCGTTGCTGTTCTCTAGGAAAGGCCAGCTCGAATAAACGAGGCCATTCCTGCTGAACTTCTTCTTCTGAGTACGTAGACGCCCAAACGCGAACCTGCAGAACTTTACCCATGCTTACTCCTGTTCAACCCATTCGGTTTGTACACGGACAACTACGTCTTCAATAAGAGAGAGCTGATCCGGAGGACAAACACCAATAAGAGCTGCACCTGCATCAACGTTTTCATTATGCTGGAAATAAACGGAGTAAATTGCGCCGTCCGGTCCAGAATAGTTAAGCGGTGCTTCTCGTTTCATACGGGACATAATGAACAGTTCCATACCATCGTGCACAGTGACACTCTGGGAACCGGAACTTTTAATCTTGCTATCAACCTCTGGTGCAAAGTAGTACTTCGCACGCTCAGGAGCTTCAAACAAGTATAATGCTTTTTTAAGAATGATGCTGAGAACTTCATCTTTAGAGAGGAAGTGACGCAGGCGCACAAGTTCAGTGCCTGCATCTACAAATGTGCCTTCAAGCTCAGTGTAGATTTTTTCAACAACACCTTTCTGGGTTGCACGGATTATTTTGTCGTTGCGCTCGCGCTGCAAGGTTGCAAGTGCAGTACCGGGAATTTCGTTCCAAGTACCTGTTGCACCAATAACGCGATCACCCTCTTTGATAGAACCAAAGGATACTACGCCGGTATGAGGAGCGGTAATAACCAGCTCTTCGTACGGAGAAGCTTTAATCTCTTCAAGAAGTTTGGAAATGTCGAGCATATAAAGCCTCCACTATCTGTAGTAAAGGTTACGGCCGCCCATAGTCATAAGCGCCTGAGATAAATTGTGTCGCGCATCACGACGGTCCCAGATACCCTGAATGTGACCACGGCTGAGAGCCTTCTGGGCACGATGGTAATCTGGCGGAATATCCATACCGGTTGTTTCTTTAATTACACCAGGACCCGCAAAACCGATGTTAGAAGAACGGATTGCGAACTGGTAAGGAGAACAACCAAGGAAACTAGCAAGCGGGCCTGCGTAAGAGTTGGTATCGTACAGAACGAGGTACAGACCACCAGCGTCGATGTAACGGCGAACAGCCATTGTACAACGAGGCATCTGAATTACGCCGTTAACACCTTCCTGAATACGAATGCCTGCAGTGCCATGAACATAACTGATGAACGGGAAACGTTTTTTCTTCGCACGTTCGGCAGCCTGAATGAACTTTTCACCTTCTGCAGCACCAACAGTACCACCGCGGAACGGTGCGATAAGGGTTGCAACAACAACTTTTACGTTGTTAATGCGAGCCTCAAAGGTGGTGCAGGAAGATTTAAGACCAGTCTTATTCTTAGCCTGCTCAAGCTTAAGGTCAAAGCCTTCAAAGCCGAGCGGGTTAGCAGATTCAACTTCAGTGTTAAACTCAAAGATAGAGCCCGGATCAAAGATGTTGTGCATGTACCACTGGTATTCCATAGGGAAATGGTGGCCACAGCTGTTACACACGCCAGCATACTCACCGAAAAGGTCAGGAGCCCAAAGGTCCTGACAACCATGAGTATCTGAGTTTGGACATGTAATAGCACGGTCATCTTTAGCACGTGGAGAAATATAGCTCCACTGGCCTTTGCCCTGATCTTCCTCGTCCCACTGAGAAAGCATAGTAAGCTCTTTCTCTTTGTCGGCTTTGGAGCTGCTGGCCGGAATAGCTTTAGTAAGCTTTTTCCAAGGGCCTTTCACTTTGTCCATCAGAACACGGGCTTCCGCGTCTACTTCTTCCACTGCGTACATCAGTTTTTTCTGATGTGAACGCCACAGATCGTATTTAAAGTAGGAATATGTATCCCAACCTTTTTCTACGAACCATGCTGCCACGCGACGATGAATCGGGCGACGGTCGATGAATGCAGACTTGGAGAGTTTATTAAACTTAGCATGGCGCTTGGCGATAAGACGATTGCGAGCCTTTCTGCTCAAGCTCCAGCGTACATGGATGTTTTCAAGATCAAGATCTTCAATAGATTTACCTTTACGACGACGCAGTGCCATAGCACGGAAAGGAGAAAATCCTTTTACGTTCAGAACAACTTCGTCAGTTGCGCGGATAACTTCCTGACGCAAAGTACGGAAGAAATCGTAATGGTAAGGACGAGCACCAAGTGCCGGTTCCTGAATTTTATGATCAATGTATCCCATGCGCACGTTATCATCAGCAGTAATTTTAAGCTGATGTGCGCATTTTTCAACAAGCTCCGGTCCAGCACGTTTCCCATCACGAAGACGGCCTTCAATAGCTGCCGCACCTTCAGGGGAAATAACAGAATAGTACCCGTGTGAGAGCATCAGACGACTATCAGCAAGACCGATAGCTTCTGCACCACCGGAGCCACCTTCGGAGAAGACTGCTACAACTGGTACACTGAGTGCTGCCATTTCATACAGGTTTTTTGCAATCTGCTGTGCTGCGCCAGGTGCTTCTTCAACAGGGAAAGAACCCGGAGTGAATACAAAAGTATGCACAGGAATGTTCTCGGTTTCTGCAACCTTCATGTAGTGCAACGCCTTTGCGTTACCCCAAGGCTTTACAGAGCCACCGTTACGAAACTCTTCGCCGTGCCCTTTTTCCTGACCAATAACCATAACCGGCTGATGGTAAACACGCTTGCCGCTGCGACGAGTAATGTACGCACGAGCAATCAACATTGATGGATCAATGCTGTTTTCGTCTTTACCACCGATTTCGGTGTAGTTATCGTATACGTTTTCTAAAATATCACGAAGACAAATACGCTGGGAATGTCGTACAATGCGTACCTTGTCCATCGCGGTAAGTTCGTTTTCAAGATTGCGTTCGACAAAACCAAAAAGATCTTCAAGCGTCGCGAGTGCTGCGAACTTGTCTTCAGTAGACAAGCCGTTCTCGCGCTGAATGAATTCTTCAAGTTTTGACTCAAGCAGACGGATATTTTCCTGCTGCTTATTACCGAAAACGTCTTTGATGTACGTAAGACGCTCGGTTAAATGCTGTGTTCTCTTTTCGGTATCCATATAGTCTCCCCCGCGCCGCTAGGCGGGGTTGATAATGCTTTACTGAGAGTTCCGGCGAGGTGCTAAAACTTAAGAATGATGTCAGTTTTAGTACGCAGGAAATTAACGTTGGACTTGAGTGACTCGCCACCCAGATTGCGGCCTGTGAGACGCAATTCATCCAAGAATTTCTTACCGTTTTTCTTTACCTCAGACAGATCTTTACCCCAGATAATGGCAAGGGCAAGGTTCGGGTCGAACTCAGTTGGAATGTCATACGCAACGTCCGTAGGAACGTGAGAATGCATTTCAAGCCATTCGTGTTTATCCCAACCAAAACCCTCAATGCAGCCAACCCACGGAGTGAATTTAATCTCCGGATTTTCTGCAATGAGACGGTACTCAATGCCAACACCTTCGAAGGTGATGTCATCCTGACCATATCCCAGAGGTTCCCCTAAACCGACTCGAATCTGCTCTGCAATAAGGTCAACACCGGCTTTGCCTTTAACGCGGGAAATCATGGCAGACACACCGTTTTCAACCTGAATACGTGTGTTAACTTCCATGAGAAACGGACGACCGTCGCGGGTCACGATCCATTCCCAGGTTCCAACGTTATCATAGCCGACCTTGCGCGCCATAGCGAGGGAGTATTCGGTAATATCGTCCAGAACTTTCTGGGCGTCGAATGTGTAGTTAATGGAGCTTGGGTCAAAACCCGGCGCAATTTCAAGGCGTTTCTGAAGACCAGTTGACTGGATAGAGCAGTTACGTGTGCCAAAATGTACTGGATTTTTACCAGTACGGTCGGACACAACCTGTACTTCCAAGTGGTTGAAGTCTTTGATGCGCTGTTCGATAAGCACACCTTCGTCGCTGAAGTGACGAAGAGAATAGCTGCGGATACGACGGTATACGGATTTAAAGAGGTCAATATCGTATACCTCTTCAATACCCATGCCGCCACCACCTGCGGATGCTTTTACGAGTACCATAGGGCGTTCAATGCCCTGTTCTTCCTGAAACTCGAAAAGTTGACGAGCAATCTTTTCAGCTTCAAGTTCGTCGTACACTGGGCGGTCAGAGCCCGGTACGGTTGGTACCTGCAAGCTTCGCGCAAGGCGTTTTGTATTAATTTTATCGCCCAGTTCACGGATAAGTCTCCATGAAGGACCGATAAAAATAAGCTTATTTTCACGCTGTGTTACACGGCGCGCAAAACGATAGTCTTCTGCAAAAAAGCCATAGCCTGGATGAATAGCAGTCGCACCTGACTCATCCGCCACAGCCAACAGTTCGTTTGCATCCTGATAGGAAGAAACACGATAGAGGCTTTTTTCGCCTCCATGCTCCTTAGCCATGCGAACATGACCAGAAGCACTATCTTCTGCAGTGTAAACACAGACAAAACCCAATCCAAGCTTTTGACAAGCCTGCATGATACGGATGGCAATTTCCCCTCGATTCGCCACCAGCACCTTGTGGTTTGTATTCTGCACGTATTACCCTCGATTTTTTGCAGCCTATTCAGCTGCAGATTGTTCTCTTTTCTTAGCGATCATCCGCTTTTGCAGCTCAAGCACAAGCCTATCGAGCCGTGCTTCCTGCCTGCGATCAAGAGTGCGGAAATCGCAGCCAATTATTCCATTATCGAGTATTCTGACCACTCTGCAAGTGAGATCGGAAAGGTAAGCCTTTCCCGCAACAAGAATAGAAACAGAGTATTCAGCGCCCTCTTTTATGGATACTAACTCATTTTTTATCGCGAACCCTGTTACACTGACGTCCAGAATATCGCAAGTCACATTTTGCTCTTCAAAGGTAACCGCAATACCGTAAGCCTTTGCTCTAAAAGCTCTACGACGCTCATTACCCGTTGGCATAGTAAATTCGAGATTACTCATGGCTACTTGCCCACCCGTCTTTCAAAAACAAATTCAACTCTTCTATTCTGCGATCTATTTGCCTCATTAGTATTAGGCATGAGCGGGTCAAGATCACCAAGTCCTGTAGCTGTTAATCGCTGAGACTCGATGCCGTGCTCAATATAGTAACGCAGAACATTGACCGCACGCAATGCTGATATTTCCCAGTTGTCCCGATAACGGCTGGAAGAACTCGGTTTCAAATCATCGGTATACCCTTTGATATTGATAGTCTGAGCTTTGTTCTTCACAAACAACTGACGCATTTCCTCTAACAATTTGTAGCCGTTAGGGCTAACAGTCACCTTGCCGTTTTCAAACATGGCAGCAGATGGAAGTCGCAGTGTAATCACACCTTCATCAAAAACAGAGCCAATCTGCCCTTCCAAACCTTTTTGATTAAGGTAGGTTCGCATATCTGAATACACTTTACGTTGTGCTTCAATTAACTGCTTCTGTAAACGGACGGACTCTAAAATTGCGGTGTCGTCCTGTCGTACAGGTGATGTAAGTAAATTTTCGTTATCGCCGCCGAACACCTGACGAACTGTTAAAAACGAGTCCGTAAACTGTTTCTGGTCAATAACTGACATGGAAAAAAGGAGCACGAAAAAGGCCAGCAACAACGTTACCATATCTGCAAAGGTTGTTAGCCAAGTACCTTCATCGGAGGAATCCCCGACATCGTCCACGAATGCGTAGTCGTCTCTATCTTCGAACATCTTTTCTGTCCTCTGGAGAGATGAATGAACTCAGTTTTTCATATACTAAGCGAGGGTTGTTGTTTTCCAGAATACACTTGGCGCCTTCAAAAATAATATTGAGCTGAACCTCTTCCTGAAGAGTTCTCGCCTTCAGCTTACCAGCCATAGGCAGGAACAAAAGGTTAGCAAGCAGTGCACCATAGAATGTTGTGAGCAACGCAATAGCCATTGCAGGGCCGATGCTGGAAGGGTCATCCAAATGTGCAAGCATCTGAACCAGACCGATAAGAGTACCGATCATTCCGAACGCCGGAGCTACTGCGCCGAGTCTGTTGAAAACAGCAATCGCAATATTCTGCCTACGCTTCATGGACAAAATTTCAATTTTTAATGTGTCATGGATAATATCTGGATCAGCATTATCTGCAATAAGCTGACATGCTTTTTTTAACAACGGGCTTTCGGTTTTAATATTTTCCAGAGCAACCAAACCTTCACGACGGCTGATTTCTGCAATACGAACCATTGTATTAACAACTTCTGGAATCTTAGTACGGCGGGAAGCAAAAACCTTTACAACGCTTGCAACAGCAAACGCCACTTCCTCTAAAGGAAACGTTACAAAAATAGCGGCACCGGAACCACCAAATACAATCATAGCACCCGGTACGTTAATAAAATCGCCAACACTCCCCCCCATAAAAATGGCGCCAGCAACAAGAGCAAAACCAACAACGACCCCGAGAAGAGTTGCAATATCCATATATTAAACCTATGTAACAGGCGGGTTCGTATAATTTATCACAACATGTGACTGCATCATGCTCCGTCAAACCCATTACGGGGCATGTTTCCCTACAATCTATCAATAGGTATAGCAGGTTATGCAAAGTTTGAATAAAGTACATAACGCCGTACAGTCAATCAAAGAGCTTGCAAAAAACGATCTTTCTCCAAAAATCGGCATTGCACTCGGTACTGGCCTCGGTGATTTTGTAAACGCGGTTACTGTAACCGAGACCATTTCTTACAACGACATCATCGATTTTCCACATTCAACAGTGGAATCACATGCAGGACAGTTTGTTTTCGGCACCATTGCCGATGTTCCTGTAGTAATCCAACAGGGAAGAAATCACCTTTACGAAGGTTACTCTCCTGCTGAAGTAAGCATGGGTGTCCGCGTAATGGCCACGCTTGGCATTGATACATATATTGCTACCAACGCCGCAGGCTGCCTTGTCCCCCAGTGGGATGCAGGCACTCTTATGGCAATTACCGACCACATAAACTTTACAGGCCGCACACCTCTTTCCGGATGCAATGTCGACGACTGGGGCCCGCGTTTTCCTGACATGAGTCAGGCATACGATCCTCAGCTCATCACCTGCGCAATGGAAGAAGCAGCCAGACTCGGCATCCGGCTCGAACGCGGAATTTATGCAGGCGTACATGGCCCGCAGATGGAAACACCTGCTGAAACCCGTATGTACAAACGCCTTGGCGCTGATGCTGTTGGCATGTCTACCGTTATGGAAGTCATTGCCGCGCGCCATTGCGGGTTAAAAGTTCTTGGTGTGTCCTGCCTGACAAACAAAAACCTTCCCGACTGCATGACAGATGTTCCACTTGATGAAATTATCCGGACAGCAAACAAAGCCGGTGCCAGCCTCTCTGCTCTGCTGCAGGCAATTATCACCAAACAGTGCTAACACTTGTTATCCCCACCCTGAAAATTTTCGATAACGCAATGTGCACAGGAAGCATCTGAGTCTTCACTGCCCTTATCGGAACATTGACGTTTTTCATTAGACTGATGTCTTTGAGGTACAAAAACACCGTGAGTTTTCTTTTAAAAGAAAGCCCGCGGTGTTCTATTTATCATGCCTTTAACCGTCTTGCGTGCTACATTGCCAGCAAAACGCTCACCTGAGAGCTTGCCCTTTCTCGCACTTAGGTATATGCCACCGACACAACGCATAACCGCGAAAGTTTACCCTGCCGCCACAAGCAGCAGCAACGAAAGAACTTTTGCATTTTATAAGGAATTATTTGTGACTCAGACTATTCATAACGATGCAATTCGTAACGTTGCGATTATCGCGCACGTTGACCACGGTAAAACAACTCTTGTTGATGCTATGTTTAAACAGGGCGGTATCTTCCGCGCTAACCAGGAAGTTGATGACCGTGTAATGGACAGCATGGACCTCGAACGCGAACGTGGTATTACCATCGCGGCGAAAAACTGTGCTGTTTCTTGGCAGGGAACAAAAATTAACATCATCGACACCCCTGGTCACGCCGACTTCGGTGGTGAAGTTGAACGTTCTCTCACAATGGCTGATGGTGCTATTCTGCTCGTTGACGCATCTGAAGGCCCACTTCCTCAGACTCGTTTCGTACTCAAGAAAACTCTTGAAGCCGGTCTTAAAGTTATTGTTGTTATCAACAAAATTGACCGTCCGGATGCACGTATTGATGAAGTGCTTGACGAAGTATACGACCTGTTCATCGACCTCGAAGCAACCGACAAGCAGCTTGAATTCCCTGTTATGTACGCAGTTGGTCGTGACGGCGTTGCTATGAATTCTCCTGAAGAAGAACAGAAAGACCTTGCACCACTCTTCAAAGTAATCCTTTCTGAAGTTCCTGGTCCTGTATACGACCCAGAACAGCCTTTCCAGATGCTCGTAGCTGATCTTTCCTACTCAGACTACCTTGGTCGTCTCGCAATCGGCCGTGTATTCCACGGTACTATTCACAACAACGACCAGCTTGCTTGCATCGGCATTGACGATCAGCCTCGCGGCCTTCGCGTTTCCAAAATTCAGACCTATCAGGGCTTGAAACTTGCTGAAGCTGCCGAAGCAACTCCTGGTGACATCGTAGTTATTTCCGGTATCGACAACGTAAACATTGGCGACACCATTTGTACTAAAGAAGCACCAAAAGCACTGACACGCATCAACGTTGACGAACCAACCGTTTCCATGCGTTTCAGCATTAACTCTTCCCCGCTTGCAGGTACTGAAGGTAAACACGTTCAGTCCAGCAGAATCCGCGAACGTCTTACACGTGAGACCATGCTTAACGTAGCAATCCGTGTTGAAGACAGTGAAGAGCGCGACAGCTTCATCGTTAAAGGCCGTGGTGAATTCCAGATGGCTATTCTCGTTGAACAGATGCGTCGTGAGGGCTTCGAACTGACCATCGGTCGTCCTGAAGTTATCTTCAAAGAGATCGACGGCGTGCTTTCCGAACCTATGGAAAAACTGTTTATCGATTGTGATGACGTATTCATGGGCGTTGTGACTGAAAAACTTTCAGCACGTAAAGGCCGTATGACCAACCTCGTGAACAACGGCACCGGCCGTGTTCGCATGGAATTCACTATTCCTTCCCGTGGTCTTATCGGTTACCGTGATGAGTTCCTCACCGATACCAAAGGTACCGGCATCATGAACTCACTCTTCGACGGTTACGAAGACTACCGTGGCGAGTTCCCAACCCGTCACACTGGTTCTCTCGTTTGTGACCGCACCGGCCAGTCCGTTGCATACGCTCTCTTTAACTTAGAGCCACGCGGCGAAATCTTCATCGATGCAGGCTTACCTGTATACGAAGGTATGGTTATCGGCGAACACAACCGTGACAACGACCTCGACATCAACCCTTGTAAGGGTAAAAAACTCACTAACGTTCGTGCTTCCGGTAAAGATGACGCTGTTACTCTTACCCCGGTACGTCCTATGACCCTCGAGCGCGCTATCCACTTCATTACTGAAGATGAGTGTGTTGAGGTTACTCCAGAATCTATCCGTCTGCGTAAAAACATTCTTTCTGGACAGAACCGTCACCGCCTCGCTGGTCGTAAAAAGAAAGCAACAGAAACCAAATAATATTTCTGCATACGAGTAGCGTCGCGTATTAATAGCGCACCTATTCATCTTTCTTTGTAAGAAAAAAATAGCCGCGAAGTAATCTGAGTTTCAGATTACTTCGCGGCTTTATTTTTTATAAACTTAAAAATCCTTGGAGACGTATTTCAGATTACACCAACCTTACCCCATGACTTGTCCTATAAACTCCACAGCGCGAATTTCTGACCAGTAGTAATCGTCATCAGCTAACCGGACAAAACCGATATGTCCGCCATCAGCCGGAGTCTCTAGATAGAGATACTTACTACGGTGCGCGTGCCCTGTCGGGTAACAGGTCGGCCATAGAAACGGGTCATTTCGGGCACTAATCATCAAAGTAGGCACTCTAACTCTATCCAGGAACTGAACACTGGAACTCTTTTCCCAATATTCAAGAGCGTCCTTGAATCCGTACCACGGAGCAGTGTATTCTTCGTCAAAATCTTTAAATGTTTTCAATTCATTCAAGTTCGCTATATTCACCAAACCTGGAAACGCATCATGCTTCTGTACAATTTTATCTTTTAGCGTGCGCATAAAATTTTTCAAGTAAATAGCATTTGAAGGCTTATCCATCGCCTTCGCCGCCCCTACAAGATCGCACGGTACAGAAAAAACCACAGCAGCCTGAACGCAGGGATGAACAAATGTTGCTGGGTCACCCAAATATTTTAAAATTTGGTTTCCACCCATGCTGAAGCCCACAAGGACTATTTCCTCGTACCCTTTCCTTGCACAAAAGCTTACAACAGAGTGCAAGTCTTCGGTTGAACCGCTATGATACATATGGAGCTTTCTGTTAGGTGCACCGCTACACCCTCTAAAGTTCCACGCGGCAGCATCCCATCCTGCCCGTATAAGCGCTCTAACCATCCCTTTCACATATGAACGCTTCGAATTGCCTTCCAGTCCATGAGAGATCACGACAAGCCGCTTTTTAGGGGTGTCAGGATTTGCATAGTGGAAGTCTACATCTAAAAAATCATTATCAGGCGTAGTTATTCGTTGAACAGTGCAAGCAGGCAAATCCAATGCTCTGAACAGTGCAGGATATAGCGTTTGTGCATGACCACCCGGTAGAAAAAACGGAGCCGGATACAGTGTGTTTTCATAAATCGGCATAGTGCTCACCTCAGAGGATAACGTGACAATTACACCATAACAGTATACGTCCCTTTGGCTTCATGTAAGCAGGAACGACACATATTTTCAGGAGCACGCATGAATCAACATGACGTTATTATCTTAGGCGCAGGCGCTTCAGGCCTCTGGGCTGCACTCACAGCTGCCAAAAGAGGCCGCAAAGTTCTGGTCGTTGACCATGCTCGCAAAGCCGGACGCAAGATCCTGATTGCTGGTGGTGGCAAATGTAACTTTACAAATATAGACTTAAGTCCAGCGAACTACCATTGTAAAAATGCTCACTTTTGCAAATCAGCCCTTGCACGTTTTACGCCCTGGCACATGGTTGAATATCTGTCTCTTCATGATATCTCTTGGGAAGAGCGTGAGCACAGCCAATTATTCTGCACTCACAGTGCTGCGGATGTTACAGAGGCACTCTACAACGATTGTCTTGAGCATAATGTACACTTTCTTTTTTCCGAACAAATCACGGATGTGCAGAAAAAAGGTGAACTCTTTGACGTTGGGTTAACGGATTCGCAACATTTTGCTCCGTCACTTATAGTTGCCCTTGGTGGCAGCGCATGGCCACAAGCGGGAGCAACTGATGCAGGGTACAAACTTGCCCGACAGTTCGGTCATAAAATCATCCCTACTTTTCCAGCGTTGGTACCACTTATGATGCCTTCCAACTGGAAACTCAAAAATTTATCCGGTATCGCGCTGCCGGTAACTATTCGGTGTAATAATAAGCAATTCACAGAAAACATGCTCTTCACCCATAAAGGGATTAGCGGGCCTGTAGTTCTGCAAATTTCTGCTCATTGGAAGAAAGGTGATGCTATTGAAATCGACCTGCTTCCTTCTGCATCTCTTACTGACATCCTCGAAGAAGCAGGCTCCAAGCCGTTATTAAAAAACGTGTTGAGCCGAAAATTTCCGGAACGTCTTGCTGCTGCTCTTATTCCTAAAGAGCTTCGTGAAAAACAAATTGCCCAGCTTAGTAAAAAGGATATGCAGGTACTGCATTCCAGCATTCATGCATTTACAGTTACACCGACTGGCACTGAAGGTATGAAAAAAGCTGAAGCCACAGGCGGCGGCGTTGATACAAGCTCCGTTTCATCAAAAACCATGGAAAGCAAACTCTGCTCCGGCCTGTATTTGACAGGAGAGGTTCTTGATGTTCTCGGCGATCTTGGCGGATTCAATCTGCACTGGGCATGGGCATCCGGCAATGCTGCCGGAGAGGTTGTCTAACCAGAGCCTTTACTCAGCATTTATTTCACATAAAAAAAGGCTGCCCATATTTTGGGCAGCCTTTTTTTTTATTGATAACTAACAATTGTCCATTACGAGGAAAGCTTCACTCTAAGATCACTTATTTCCGTTCGGCTCAATCTTTTGCTTACAGCCAACTAAGTTTTCCGCAAAAAACACATCAACCTCACCCTCGAATCAAGGGAAAAAGGATAGTCATTTTTGCTTCGCTAATAAACGTCGTTAAAAAACTAAACGCAATAATGAAACCGCAAGCCAAAGCAGTCCACAGCCAAAAATTGCTGCGAGACGAATGTGTTTAATCAACTGGATCAAAGTGGCTTTATCCCATGCTTCATCACCGACACCCAGCACAGGCTTTTCTTTTACTTTTCCAAAGTACACGGCACTGCCGCCCATTGGTCTACCGTAAAGATGTGCAGCCATCGCCATTGGCCAACCAGCGTTCGGACTTTCCATTTTAGCTGCATCACGCGCAACACTATCCCACACGCCTCTTCCTGAACCAAGACCTGCAAGATTTGCAGTACACTGAAGAAACATTGCAGAAAAACGTGCCGGCAAATATGCAAGCAGGTCATCAAACTTAGCACCTGCCCATCCAAGATCTATCCATTTCTCGTTCTTATATCCCCACATGGAATCCATTGTGGAGGTAGCCTTGTACAGCCACAGTCCAACCGGACCAGATAGAACGAGCCAAAAAAATGGTGCGATGATACCATCGTTGAAATTTTCGGAAATAGTTTCCGCAAGGGTTTTATACAACTCTTCTTCAGTGGATTCCGATACATCACGGCTAACCAGCATAGAAACGGCCTTACGGCCGTCATCAAGAGAACCGGATGCAACAGCCTGCACAGCTTTAGTGCCTTCACTCAGCAAGCTGCCAAGAGCAAGACCAGACCATGCAAAGTACAATGCAAAAATCCATCCCACATATGGAATACCTATACAGGTAGTCACCACAACAAAAACCATGAGCAACAGAATCAGCAGCGATAACACACCGCCAAACCTGTTAGAGAAATTTTTACGGGCTGTCTTTTCCAACTTATCCAATAATTTTCCAATCAACTGCACCGGATGTGGAAAAAAACTCGGGTCAGCAAATATTGCATCAATGACAAACGCAGCTAGTGGTATCCAGAAGAGTTCCATATACACCTACTTTCCGTTTAAAACTCCAGTTGCAGCAAACGCCTGATACAAGACAATGCCTACAGCTGTTGAAAGGTTAAGACTACGCACCTCGCCCCACATTGGAATGCGGACATGATCTTCATATCTGTCCATCAAGTCATCGGGGAGTCCTCGAGTTTCTGGCCCGAACACTAACGCATCATTCACATCATACGCAACCTCATGCACGGCAACACCCCGTTTAGAACTTGCCATAACATGCCGGTGCTTATGCCCTACACCTTCGATGTATGCTTCCCAGTTGGGCCATACAGAAACGGAAACATGCGGCCAATAGTCCAATCCGGCACGTTTCAAATATTTATCTTCAAGACTGAAACCAAGCGGTTCAATCAAATGCAGATCTGTAGCGGTTGCTGCACACAATCTGGCAATGTTGCCAGTATTCGGCGGAATTTCCGGTTCAAACAATACAACATGCATATTTATTACCCCTTTATAAAAACAAAACCGGCTCAGGAATTACCCCGAGCCGGTCATCATTGCAACTATAGATAGCGAACAGTAACTATCAGGTTATCGCAATTTAGAATGCGTAACCAACGGTAACTGCACCCATGTGCGTTACACCGTTCTGAGATTTACCAGCAGAAACACCAGTTACGTTTCCAACTGCATCATCATAGTCAACGCTTTCTGCGATAATGTAAGTGTATGCGACGTCAATAGTCCAGTTGTTCACTTTGTAGCCAACACCTGCACCAATAAGGTGACGGTCAGCAGCTGGAATCATATAGTCAACGTACTTAGCATTTTCTGGTGCTTCATCGTACGAGTAACTGCCGCGAATGGTCCAGTTCTCGTTAATGTCGTATTCAGCGCCAAGCTGAAACGCCATACGTCATCCCAATCTTTTGGCTGTGCAACAGGAACAGTACCTGCTGGTGTGTCGAGAAAAAGGTCAAAATTTCTATAGGTAGACCAACGAGTGTTAATAGCAGCAAATTCAAAACTCAACTCTTCAATCGGGTAATATGTAATACCAAAACTGATCATATCAGGAAGTACAATTGAAGTTTTTGTATCGTAGGTACCGTTAGGGAGAGCCATTGGGTGCGATGCTGCACCAGAGATCTTAGTTTCACCATCAGCATCGATTTTAGCCTGGCTATGGTAGCCAACACCAAAACGCCATTGGTCTAACTTGTAGTGAAGACCTGCGGTCAAAGCTACGCCGTCACCGCTACCGGTAAGTTTAGAAGTACCACCAAGAAGTTTATTGTATTTTTTCTTAATAGCTACATCAACATATATATATTCAAGACCTACAGCCGCAGAAAGACGATCAGTAATTTTGTATGCAATGTTCGGGTTTAAAGAAACCGTTTGAATCGTTGCATCATATACGTTGTATGCGCCTGGAAAATCATCTTTGTCATAGCCGAAGCCGAGACCAAAACGTGAAAACTCACCAAAACCAATAGACCATTTGTCATTAATTTTGTGAGTTACGTAAAAATGAGGAATAGCAAAGAGAGCATCTTTACTATCTGTTGTGGTGGTTGAACTATCAGGATTAGTAGTTACAACCTCTGAAAATGGAGACGCAAGAGAAACACCAACGGCAATTTGGGTACCTTCCAACTGCGTAATACCTGCTGGGTTATATGCAACCGCAGATGGGTCATCCGCACGACCAACAAGAGTACCACCAAGGGCGTTGCCTCGAGCACTCCATTCATACAATGCAAAACCCGCAGCAGAAGCTGAAGTGGCAACAGCTAACAGCAATACACAAGACGCAACAATAGACAGGAAATGTCGCTTCATTATTTTCCCCTCGAATTCATAGTTAGCATGCCTGTAAGTGCCTGTTCAGCGCACTATTCAATATTTTTCAAATAACTATGAAAAGTGAACAGTGTTTCCCCTCAAGACATGCAAAAGAGCAAGTAGCAAGGCCCCTCTGCCATTACTGCCACCCACTCAAAAAAGTAAATTACACGGTCTATAATAGTAACACTTACACTTGGCAACGCTTTTTACATTTTTCTACCATCTAAGTATGTATTTTCAATAATGATTGCGTAATCAATTGGGCTAGTTACACCGCACATTTTCGACATACTCACTACACAAAGTCCTTCTATCAAAACACAGGGTTACGCATAAAAAAAGGCGGGGAATGTATCCCCGCCATAATAGCGTTTGTAGTAAAAACTCGTTCTTTACCGAGGGTACCGATAAAGTTGTTTTAAACAGATTGAGACAAACTTGTGCAGTGCAAGGCGCAAGAAAAAGTCAGGGGCGAAGCATAGCTAGATCTATGTGAGCATCTGATTTTTTTGAAGTAACGCAGCAATGTGCAGGTTTGTCAGCAATCTGTACCCTTCTATTTCCCTCGAATAAGTACCACTTCTTTACGCAGCACACACCATACAGGACGCTCTCCGTCAGTCAATATAGGCCGTCCCTTAGGGTTGGCAATATTACACCGACGTTTGGCGTTCTGAAAAAAGAACGGACAGTCCTCACACTCATCAACGGCTATAGCCGGTAAGCCGGTATTATTTGCTGCAGACTCTGTAACTCGTAATGTTGAGCTACTTACAGGGCACCAATCCGGCTTTGTAGATGTTGGATCTACATCCACCGGCTTTAATTCTGGAAAACGCCCGCTACAGTTGCCGCCATGATCTGAAAGATAAAACGGGCACGCAACACAGGCAGATACAACATAAATCATACTTAGCTCCTCACAACATATTCACAGGATCTATATCCAGAGAAAGCCTGAGTTTTGAACCACGCGGCACCGCATTGCGCATCGCGTAATAGAGCGTTCTAATACTTATCCAGCTGTCAGACTTCAAAGTCCACTGGAAACGCTTTCTACCACGCAAAATAGGCAGCGGTGACGGAGTATGTCCCAACACTCGCACATCGTGCTCTTTACCAAGAGCTCTTGCGACTTCAGTTAACGAACCTACCCACTCCATCCCTTTATTCCAGTCCAACGGATAGCTGGCACGGATAAGCGCTAATTTAACGAATGGAGGGTACTTACGTTTACGTCTTCGCTCAATTTCCTCTGCATAAAATCCATCATAATCTGCACTACCAACAAATTGCCAACAGTAGTGCTCGGGGTCTCGTGTCTGGATAAGCACACGCCCTGCCTTTTCGCCGCGGCCTGAACGTCCGGATGCTTGAACAAGCAACTGAAATGTACGTTCCGCAGCGCGATAGTCAGGAAGATTCAGCCCGAGGTCGCCATCAGCTACAACTGCAAGAGTCACGTTTGGGAAATGATGCCCCTTGGACAACATCTGTGTTCCGACCAGCACCTGCGCTTCCTGATTTGCAAACGCATCGAGAATGCGCTGCATTTTCCCGGGACGACGGGTAGAATCTCTATCCAAACGTAAAATTTTTGTATCAGGCGGAAGAATCTCTGCCAAATGCTCTTCAAGCTTTTCCGTACCTTCCCCCATAGGAAGATAATGAAGCCCTTTGCATTTGGAACATACAACAGGATACGGAACTGAGTATCCGCAATAATGACAGAGCAAACGTTCACGCTCTTTATGATATGTAAGCCCTACTTCACAATGCGGGCAACGTGCAACATGTCCACAATCAAGGCAATACATCAACGGAGAGTAGCCACGACGGTTCAACAGAATAACAACCTGCTCGCCGCGCTCTACAGTTTCCCGTATTTGCTTTTTACACTCTGGAGCAAGAATTCCGTCTGCACGTTTCAAGTTTTTAATATTCAACAGCGAAACTTCAGGAAGTCTACCTTCGCCAGCACGCTCCTTCATCACACTCATGGAAACAGCCTGCTGTTTTACAGCATGAAATGTTTTCACATCTGGTGTTGCCGAACCAAGTAACAGCAATCCATTGCTCTGCTGTACGCGATAATATGCAACTTCTTTTGCCTGATAAACAAGGCCTTCGTCCTGTTTAAACGAAGTATCATGCTCCTCATCCAGAACAATCAGTCCAAGCTCCGGCGAAGGTAAGAATAGCGCGGAACGTGTCCCCACGATAATGCAGGGAGCAGTACGGTCTGCCAAGGTACGAAATGTTTTTTCTCTTTCCGCAGGAGACTGATAGCCGTTGTAAAAAAAGCATTCCTGAGAAGGAAAACGACTACGGACAGCATTTTCAAGTCTACAAGCCAGAGCAACTTCCGGAGCAAGCAACATCACAGAACGGCCTTTCGCTAAAGCCTCTGCTGCCAACTCTAGATATACGACAGTCTTGCCGCTTCCTGTAATGCCATAAAGCAATGCCGATTTAGGGCTTGCAGCATGCATCAGCTGGATAAATTCATCGTGGGCAGCTTGTTGCTCAGGCAATAAAGTGAATCCTTCATCTATGTCAGAAAAACATTCACTACTTTCATCCTGACACACTTCACACGCTCCCTCTTCACGGGAACCAATGCGAATCAGCCCTCGTTCGGCAAGCGTATTCAAAGCTGATGAAATGCCGGAACCTAGGTCCTTAAGCATACGAGTTCGAGAAAGCATGCCCTTCTCGTGTAAATACTCCAGCACTTCAATCTGGCGTTTAGCAGAAGGCCGCACTGACCACGGAGGATCCACGAGGAGACTGCACAATTCCTGTTCGTCTGCATCAAAGGTACTGTCCAGAACTTCGACATCATTGCTCGCCCATAGCGCACCAATGACAGAACGCTCTGCATCGGTCATTTTTGCAATATCACGCATAGCGACAGTTCGAGGTCTGCCACCATCAAGCACACGAAGGCGAAGTTTGGAAGTACGAAGCCCAGCAGGCAGTAGTCCGCCAAGTACTTCACCTTCTGTAACCATATGCCGCAAAGCAAGCTGCTTAACCATGACAAGATATTCAGGTCTAAGCAGAGGTTCACGTTCTGCTGGCCACAGGCAAGCTTTCAGTACAACGCCTTTTTTTACAGAGCTGTCATCATCGATAGAAACAACGATTCCTGCCCGAAGCATTCCTCCCTTACCCAGCGGTACAACTACACGCTGGCCACATTTCCATACAGAATCATCAAGCCATGCCGGTGCGGCGTAGCTTAGCGTTGCGTACGGAGGACTTAAAAGAGAAATAGCGAGCATTGTTCATTTTCCTGAAAGTAAAAAAGGCGATCATAAAGACCACCTTTTTGAATTCTTACTTCTAACCACATTCCCTAAGGCAACAGTGGTTTTAAGTGCTTGATAAGATCATCACGGATAGACTCATCCTGCAAAGCAAAGTATATATTTGCTGCAAGATATTCTGTCCAGTTACCAGCGTCAAAACGCATACCGCGCATTTTTACAGCCAACAGGCCGCGTTCTTTAGCAACGGTTCGCAAAGCGTCTGTTAACTGAATCTCTCCACCTGCACCTGCTTTTGTTTTTTCAAGAGCCGGGAAAATATCTGGAGTCAACACGTAACGACCAACGATTGCCAGACGGGATGGAGCATCCTGAATTGCAGGCTTCTCAACAAGATCAGTGACGCGATATGTACCAGGAGAAATTTCTTCTCCTGCGACAATGCCGTAACGGTCTACTTTGTCCGCTTCAACTTCCATCACGCCAACAACTGGTAAATGCTCGGAGGCTGCAACCTGTATAAGCTGCTTCAATCCGGGCTCCATGCCAAAAATAAGGTCATCGCCAAGCATTACGCCAAAGGCATCTTCATTGATAAGATCTTTAGCGCATAACACAGCGTGTCCCAAACCAAGCTGCTCTTTCTGGCGAATAGAAATGATATTCGCCATACTTGCTACTTCTTGCACGACACGAAGCAACTCTTCTTTTCCAGCGCGTTGTAATAAACCTTCAAGCTGAAGGTTTCTATCAAAATGATCCTCAATAACTTTCTTTTCGCGGTTGGTAACGAAAACAACATCATTAAGGCCGGATTTGATAGCTTCCTCTACAATGTACTGAACAACAGGCTTATTGTAGATAGGTAACATTTCTTTCGGGATATTCTTGGTAGCAGGAAGAGAACGGGTTCCCCAACCAGCAACAGGGACAACTACTTTGCGAATATTCATAAAATTTCCACTTATACTAAATTCTTTTGTGCAGACTCAGCAAGATATGAAGCCAGGCGTTTAACCAGTTCATCATCTTCACCTTCAACCATTACGCGACAAAGAGATTCTGTACCGGAATACCGTAGCAGCACTCGCCCTTTATCACCCAATTCATTCTCAGCTTTCTTAACATCTTCAAGCAAAGCCGGACACTCCTCAAAAGGAACCTTACGCTCTACGCGGACGTTAATAAGTTCTTGAGGGTATAGTTCAAGCAATCCTGCAAGGCTGGAAAGCGGCTTATCTTGTTGACGCATAATACGGAGCAACTGAAGTCCTGCAAGCAAGCCATCTCCAGTTGTACCATAATTCGTAAATACCAAGTGGCCAGACTGCTCTCCCCCCATAGTTGCCTGCGTATTCCGCATGGCTTCTACTACATGGCGGTCACCAACGGGAGTGCGCAATAAGCGGCCTCCCTGTTCACGCATGAATACTTCAAGTGCCATATTACTCATCACAGTGGAAACTAGAGTATTGTCCACAAGAGAGCCGGAGCTTATCATGTCGTTAGCACAAATAGCCATTATCTGATCGCCATCAAGCACTGTACCATGCTCATCACAAACAATCAGCCTATCAGCATCACCGTCAAGCGCCAGCCCGATGTCGGCACGCGATTCACGAACTTTTTGTGCCATTACTTCTGGATAAAGAGAGCCACAACCTTTGTTAATGTTCACCCCGTTCGGGCTAACACCAATAGGTATAACTTCTGCTCCAAGTTCCTCAAGAACCAGCGGGGCAACTTTATAGTTCGCGCCATTGGAGCAATCAAGAACGATACGTAGACCTTCCAAAGAAAGGTTCGTCGGAAAGCTATTCTTCAAATAGACAATGTATCGACCTACAGCATCTTCAATACGCTTTGCGCGTCCAACTTTATCTGGAGCTGGGTAATCCCACTGATGATCAGCATTAAGAACCATATCTGTAATGGTATCTTCAACAGAATCAGCAAGCTTGTAGCCACAAGAATCAAAAAATTTAATGCCGTTGTCTTGGTATGGGTTATGCGAAGCAGAAATAACCACACCCATGGTTGCGCGCATGTTTCTTGTTAAGAAGGCAATGGCTGGTGTAGCCATTGGTCCAACAAGGTATACGTCCATACCTGCAGCACAAAAGCCTGCAGTCAGAGCATTTTCAAAAACATATCCGGAAAGGCGGGTGTCCTTTCCGATTACAACTCTATTCCGTCCAGTTTCAGTTCGGAAAGTGGTTCCCGCAGCAAGTCCCAAGCGCATGGCGACTTCTGGAACCATCGGGTACTGATTTACAGTGCCACGCATTCCATCCGTTCCAAACAAGCGTCTTCCCATGGAAGCTCCTGTTTTTTTATTTAATTGAAATTTATAAATGTAGGGCTTGTACGCATAGCAGCTATAACAGCAATCAAAGAAGTATTGCGCGCACAACCTACAACAGTTTGATTAAACTCAAGTAACGCAGAACTGCATTATTATCAACGAAAGGAGGATACTGAGAAATGCCACCTGACTAAATTATTTCGTAGAAACAGTCACAGTTAAGGTTTCTGGATCTGTGCCCACAACCTTAACTTTATCGGGTAGCTCCAGTCGGTAAGGCAGCTTATATTCTCCGGGAGTTATGTCTTCCGGAAGCTCCAAGATAACACGAACTGTGTCGATGAGTGCGCTGTTATCCTTTAAAGAATCAGGCACTTCAATCGTCACTTTCACAGCAGGTTGATTGAGAGTGATGTCAAAACCGGCTCTAGGAATAACTATAACATCCCGAACAATTGTCCGCTTTTGTGACAACATTCCAAGAATATAAGTTACTTCGACAATTGCAGGAGTCGATTTCGCTCGTAAAGATAAAGAAACGGTACCATCAAGAGTCACACTTCCAGGCTCTTCGGCTTTAGGTGCCGGCGTAACAGCCTCCACATCACTAAGTGCCGCAAGCTCTGAATCGGGACCAAGCACCGTAACAAACTGCGGGGTCACAGAAGCTGACTCCACAAACAAGTCCAGAGGCAATTCTCCTGACCAGCGTGGTACGACAGGTAATATCTTTTCTACAAACCTGTCTACTTCCAAGGTAAGGCGCGACGGACGGACTTCCACCACATCAAAAGCCTTACCAAGCTGAATGCCGCTAGCTTGAACTGGCAAAACATTCAGTCCCGGACTCACCTTAGAGAGGTCTAGAACATAGGTCAGTTTTCTATCAGTAATCGTGCGAACTAGACCTTTAGGGCCACGAACTCGGATTTCAATTTCTGGTGGCAATCCGCTAAGCAGCGTGAGGTTTTTAGGCATCCCTTTTAATTCTACGGATGCTTTTTCCCAAATTTCAACTTGCTCACGACCAGAGATGACAACCCATAAACAGGAAGCCATAACAAAAGCCAAAAGTAAGTGACGCCAGCTTACACTCATGGATTACCGCTCCAAGAGATTACGTAATACACGTTTAAGACGAGTCTTATCAAGATTACTGGTCAATCGGCCGTTTACAGCCACAGTAACATCACCACGTTCTTCAGAAACAACAACTGCAATAGCATCTGTTTCTTCCGTAATACCAAGCCCCGCTCTGTGCCTTGTGCCGTATTCCGGTCTGTCCTGCTCGCCAACGGCAAGAGGCAAAATACAACCAGCAGCAGCCACACGACCATGGCTAATAATCACAGCACCATCGTGTAACGGAGCCTTTACCTGAAAAATTGTTACAAGCAGTTCTTTCGTCACAGTGGAATCAAGCGGCACACCACGTCGAACCACATCGCCTAAGGCTACATGATGTTCGAGCACAATAAGAGCACCGACCCGACGCTTCGCCATGTTCATAGCAGCGCCGATAATCTCATCAAGGAAAGAGTCCTCAACTTCCGTTCTTTTAAAGAAGCTGCGCGCTCCCATATTAGAAAGCCCACGCTTGATGTCATCCTGAAACAGAATCACAACCACAAGGAAGAAGGAGCCAAGGAACTGCTGTAGAATCCAATGCAGTGTGTAAAAACCAAAATATTCAGAAAATGCAAAGACAGCAATAAGCAGCAACAGACCATAGATTGCCGATACCGCACGCGTCCCCCTTATTACTATCATCACTTGATAGAACAAGAGCGTTACGAGAGCGATATCTATAGCATCACGCCATGTTATGCTTATATATCCCAATGTATCCATTGAAAACACGCTATCTACCTACCTCTAGCTATTGTTAGCTACGGAGTGCTTCTGCAAGCAAAAGAGTTTCATGTGTTTTAGCAACGTCATGTACTCTGTGCACCACTACCCCTCGATACGCGAGGATAGCGGTTGTTGCCTGTGTACAGTTTTCACGTTCACCTGTGGGCGCTCCGCAAACCTTTTCGAACATGGATTTATTAGAAATACCGGCCATCACCGGAAATCCAAGGGTCTGGAAGCGATCAATATTCTGTAAAATTGTCAGATTGTGCTCTACCGTTTTCCCAAAACCGACACCTGGATCGATCATAATACGAGATTCCGGTAGACCAGCATCGGTTAATTCTTTCAGCTTACGGTCAAAGAAAGCAAGGATATCATCAACTACGTTACCATACGTTGGTGCTACCTGCATGTTATCAGGTTTTCCCTGACTGTGCATGAGAACATAGCCAGGTTTATACTGACCGACAACATCCTTTAGTTCCGGGTCAAATTCAAACGCGGAAATATCGTTAATGATATGTGCTCCCGCTTCAAGCACGGCAGCTGCTGTTCCAGCTTTATACGTATCCACAGAAACAGCCCACGGCAGCGCATCGTCTGAACAATCTCCGAGCACACCTTCAACAATAGGCAGGACTCGTCTAATTTCTTCTTCGAGTGAAACAGGGTCTGCAAAAGGACGGGATGACTCTCCGCCGATATCCAGAACATGTGCCCCTGCTGCGGCCTGCATACGCGCGTGCGCAATGCCCGCCGCGACTGAATTATATTCTCCGCCGTCATGAAATGAGTCGGGTGTCACATTAACAATGCCAAAAATACAAAAAGGGGCAGGGCCTATGGACCTGCCCCCTCGTACTTCCCATGAAAACGGGGTGTTCATTACTACTTCTTCTCTTCAGAAGATTCAGAAGTAGTTTCCGGTGCTTTCTTTTCTTCCGGTTCTGGAGTCGGTGCAGTTTGCTCCTGCCCTTTCTCTTCAGTTCCGAGAATAAAGTCTTCAGAATCTTCAGCAGATTCTGGCTGCTGTTCTCTATATGCAGCTGCTGCCTTTGCAAAAGCATCTGGAGCATCTGCTGGATTTTCAGCCGGAGCGGCATCCTTTCCATTCATGTCTTCTAGAGGAGGAAGCTCTTTACCTTCAATAAGCAGATCAATATCTGCACCTGTGATGGTTTCACGCTCAAGCAATGATGCAGCAATCTTCTCAAGAAGTTCCATGTTGCCTTCAATAAGCTCACGAGCAGCAGAACGTGCTGATTCCACCATACGTTTTACTTCTGCGTCAACAAGGCGTGCTGTTTCATCACTGTAGTTGCGAGACTGATTCCACTCACGACCGATAAAGACTTCTTCGCCTTGCTCGCCAATATTGAGTGGACCGATTGCTTCAGACATACCCCATTCACAGACCATCTTACGAGCCATTTTAGTAGCACGTTCGATGTCGTTGCCTGCACCGGTTGTAATGTCATTAAAGATAATCTCTTCAGCCACACGACCAGCAAGAAGAACCACGAGGTTTGTTTCGAGGAAGCTACGGGAGTACCCGTAACGGTCTTCACCCGGGAGCTGCATGGTAACACCAAGCGCGCGACCACGAGGAATAATAGATACTTTATGAACAGGATCAGCTTTAGGGAGAAGCTTAGCACACAGAGCATGACCACCTTCGTGGTATGCGGTTATTTTCTTCTCGTCTTCGCTCATAACCATGCTGCGACGTTCTTTACCCATAATGAGTTTGTCTTTGGCCTGTTCGAAATCGAACATGTTAATCTGGTCTTTATTTTCCTTAGCAGCCTGAAGAGCCGCTTCGTTAACAAGGTTTTCCAGATCAGCACCGGAGAAGCCCGGAGTACCTTTCGCAATGACTTCCATGTTCACATCACCAGCAAGCGGAGAACGGCGTGCATGCACTTCCAGAATACGCTTACGGCCTCTAACGTCCGGTACAGGTACGGTTACCTGACGGTCAAAACGACCAGGACGAAGTAATGCAGGGTCAAGTACATCAGGACGGTTTGTAGCAGCAATGAGGATTACACCTTCATTGGACTCAAAGCCATCCATCTCTACCAACAACTGGTTAAGGGTCTGTTCGCGTTCATCATGACCGCCACCCAGACCAGCGCCACGCTGGCGACCAACTGCGTCGATTTCATCAATAAAAATAAGACATGGTGCATTCTTCTTGCCCTGTACAAACAGGTCACGAACACGAGATGCACCAACACCTACAAACATTTCCACAAAATCAGAACCGGAAATAGAGAAGAACGGAACCCCTGCTTCACCTGCTACAGCACGTGCGAGCAATGTTTTACCGGTACCCGGAGGGCCCACGAGTAAAACACCTTTCGGAATACGTCCGCCAAGGCGGGTAAACCGTTTAGGGTTAGACAAAAAGTCAACAACTTCACTAAGTTCTTCTTTCGCTTCATCAATGCCAGCAACATCAGCAAAGGTAACCTTTGACTGATCCTGTGAGATGAGCCTTGCACGGGAGCGACCAAAGGACATGGCCTTGCCACCGCCGCCTTGCATTTGGCGCATGAAGAAAATCCATACACCGATAAGGAGTAACATAGGAAACCATGATACAAGCAAGGTCATGTACCAAGGTGAATCTTCTTTTGGCTCGGCATTAACAACAATACCCTTACCTACGAGGCGATCTACGAGTTTAGGATCGTCTGGTGCATAGGTATTTACAACGGTACCGCCATGTTCTTTGGCGAGAAGCTTTTGTCCTTGGATAGAGACTTCTGCAATGTCGCCTTTATCCACCAGCTCCAAAAACTTTGTATAGCTGACTTTTGTCTGCGAGTTTTGTGGCTGGCTGAACATGTTAAACAATACAACCATGAGTAGGGAGATGACAGCCCAGAGAATCAAGTTCCGGGAAAACTGGTTCAAGGTATTTTACCCTCCGAAGTTAGGATCGGATTTAATTTACTTGCTCAAATGTATTTTCTTACTCGAACTTTTATTTCTAATTACTCAAACGCGATTTGACAATGGTTGAAACGCTCTTTTTCTAAATTACATTGAACTTTATCCTAAAAGCATCTTAATCTTGCGCCTTAAAGGCTTTCCTGCTAAAAACCCCACTGTCAAAGAAAAACAGATGTGGAAGCGTTTCGTCACCGGTGTGGCGTCCGGTCTTCAAAACCGGTGTAGGGCAGTGATGTCCTAGGTAGGTTCGACTCCTATACGCTTCCGCCACGCACTTACAGCCCTGCTTTTGCAGGGCTTTTTTTTATTTAAAAAAACAAAAACCTGCGTTGATGTTCAATAGCTGAATAAAATCACCACATTCCATTCAAACACTCCTTAGCAATCAAGCGCGTGTGCAACAACATATCTCAGTTCAACGCCTGCCACACAGTCCTTTCAAGCACTCACTGCGCTCTATTAAGACTCGCCACTGGTTCAATCTGTAAACCAGCAACCGCCATCACGCAAACATTACCCGAAAACACTCGTTCCGAAAGCTAGAATTTTTATCACAAAAATTATTAATACCAACGTAGCATGTTCAGAAAACAAAAAAAACCTCTCATCAGACTTTAACGACTCTCTAATGAGAGTTCTAAATACACTCATTCTATAAGCCGACGTTCCCAACTTCGAACAGATCCATCTGAAGAGTTTAGCCACCATTCAAACCAACGGAGGTTCAAGATGGCGTTCAAGCGACCAATTACCATTCCCTGAATTTTCAGAGGACGACATGAAAAGCTCAAAGACAACATTAAACACCCACCTGAAGGATCGCAAAGCAAAAAACCTCCAAGCGAACCTTCCATGCCATTAAAGAATCCTACAAAAAGTTGAGTTCCTATTTATATAGATAACCACCAGCCTTTCCCAAACTGATCGTCCTGCACACGCAGGGCTTTTTATTGCACTCTCTTCTACCCACACATCCCAAGTTTCCAGTCATGAAAAAAGTCACAAACTCACTCTTTACTGTACGCAAAACGAGAATCTTTTCGTTACAAGCACAAGCAAATATCAATATTCGAGAAAAAACATCTGAAAAGCGCATCCTATGAGTGTTTGCTTATATATACGTTTAAAATGTTAATTACTTAAATTAAATGAATTTATTTATTATTTTGTGAATTAAATCACAAAATATTGCACTTATAAAGACAAAATGGGCACTTTGCTTGTGAATTAATGTGACTTAATTCTTTATTTCAGTTTTTATTGCTGGTTGTAGGGCCCATTGGTAATTCCACCCTCAGATAACAACAAGCTCAACCACCAAAACAGGTGGAATGACTGAATCTTCACAAGAAACAAATGGGAGAAGAATCATGTCCGTAGATTTTAAAGAAATGCAAGCAACTTTGATGCGCGAAATGCGCTTGTATCATTACCCTATCGCCGTAAAATTTTTCTACGACCAGGCTGACGTAGACAAGTACCTCGAAGAAAACGAAGTGCATGTACCTATCAAGCCAATGACTTACTGTCAGTGGGAAATCGCTGCACGTATGAAAGGTCAGAGCGTATACGCTACTAAAGAAATGCTCTCCTGCTCCAATGCTCATTACAGCTTCGGCTGGAAAGGTCTTGATGATGCAGAAGTAAAAAGCCACGCAAAATACACTCGTAACCCTGAACAGGCTAGACGTTTTGTGGAAACAAAAACTCAGATGCCTGAGGGTATGATTGGTATCGCGGTTATGCCGCTTGCCAGCGCAACCGAAACTCCAGACGTTGTTCACTTCTATGTAGATAACATGCAGGCATACCACCTTGCTGTTGACTACATGGCAGGCACAGACACTCATCCGCTTCGCCCTGCAATCACCATGAACTCTTCAGCATGTGGTGGTACTGCTTACTCTTACGTTGCTAACGAATTCAACATGGTTCCTGCATGTTCCGGTAGCTACAACGCCGGTAAAACAGAACGCGGCGAAATCAACGTTATGATTCCGGGCGAAAAGATGATCGCAACTTACGAACGTCTTCTCGAACGTATCGAAGATCTCGGTAGTTCTTCCATCACCAAACCTGGCGACGGCTTCCCGGGTCAGGATGTATGTAAAAACTGTCCGCTCATCATCTTCAAAAAGAATAAATAGTCTTTGTAATATATCGGAGCGGTACGCACATACCGCTCCTCTTATGGAACGCAATTTACGTGAGGAGGTACACGTTGTTTCCAGCAAACGTAATTGGGTAAGTCTTACCCTACTCGCTGCAGCTATTCTGCTTGTTTTTTCTCAGCCCGCATTGGCTGACCGCCTTTCTGATGCAATTAACGCTACCCCAAAAGGTACTGGCGTTGGCGAAATCAATACTTCTGCTGCTACCGGCTTCTTAGGCATTCCGGGCGCACCATCTGTTAACCTCGTCATCGGCTTCTTCTGGGCTATCTGGGTTGGTTGGATTTTCTCTACTGTTGGCGCATTCGGCGGCATCATGGCTGGTGTTGGTCACATCACCATCTTCGGTTTTGGTGACTACGCATCCAGCTTTAAAAAAACAGTCCCCTGTACTCAACAAACTGGTAACTGACTCCATCCGAGTTTCTAACCAGTGGCTTGTTGGTACTTCCGCGGGCATGTCATCTTTCAACTACTTCAAAATGGGCCGCCTTGTACTCCCACTGGGTCTTTCCCTCGCAACCGGCTCCATTTTGGGTTCTTACCTTATTCCTTGGCTCACCGCAGGCCAGATTTCCCTTAAAGCGTACATCGGCTACTTCGGCCTGTTCGTACTCTTCTTAGGCTGCTACCTGCTTTACGAAACCACTCCACGTGGTCAGGCAAACAAAAAACAGGCTAAAGAAGCAGCACGTGCTTTTGAAGCCACTATTAAAGAAGAACGCTCCGGCGCCGCTGTTGATACCTCTAGCCTTGGTGTAAAAGTTGTTTCTTTCGCTCCAACTAAATGCGTATTCACATTCTACGGCGTTGAATTCTCCTTTAACCCACTCGTACCAGTATGCGGCGGTTTTGTTATCGCTGGCCTTGCTTCCTTCCTCGGTGTAGGCGGCGGCTTCCTTCTGGTACCATTCCTTACAAGTGTTGCCGGTCTCCCTATGTACCTCGTAGCTGGCACTTCTGCACTGGCAGTACTCGTAGGTATGACCACATCAATCTTCACTTACATGGTAGTTAAAGATACCCCGGTATTCTGGCCTCTCATCGGTGTTGAACTCATTGGTGTACTCGTAGGTTCCTTTATTGGCCCACGCACCTCCAAGTACATCCCTGAAATCTGGCTCAAACGCCTCTTCATCTTCCTCGCCTTCTACGTTGGTATCCGCTACGCATCTAAAGGCTTCCTTGGAATAGCAGTTCTGCCTCCATTCTAGCCAACACAGCATTCATCGGGAACGAAGCACTCTTGCTTCGTTCCCGACATTACTAACAATTTGCACTTACGCAGATTGCGACATTTTTTTTTGAGAGGTAACGCATGGATATGCAGAGTATTTTTTTCGCACTCGACCCCTTCTTTATTGCCCCGTACCGTTGGATCAGTAATCCGGATATGGCTATATGGATGGGCTCTTTAGTGATGGGGCTCTGGTGCGTTTTTGCAGGAGAACTTTCATCCATCCTCATCTATCGTGTGAACAGAGCATATTATTCACGCCTTAATGAAAAGATGGTACATATGCACAACCTCTCCATTGAGGCTATTAAGATAAAGGATAAAGCCAACTTTAAGGCTGCAAACACATGGGCAAACGAATACTTTGGTAAAGTGTTCTTTGCACAGGCAGCATTTTTTGCGGTTTCCCTATGGCCTGTTCCTTTTGCTCTCGGCTGGATGCAAACACGTTTCACAGGTGTTGACATTATTAGCATTCCTATGATCTCTCTTGACTTCGGTAAGTTCAGCCTTACCAACCTAAGTACAGATTTTATATCTTCTACAACATTCACATTGGGATACGCTTTTGTACTCCTTACAAGCTATATTGCTTTACGATACCTGTTGTACAAAACACGTAAATTCATTCCTGTCCTTCGTAATATTGAAGCCATGCGTGAAGAAGATGCTGAACTTATAAGTGATCTCAAATCATGGGAAGAACTTAGTAAAGCTGCTCCAGCGTCTAAGCCAATACAGCAGACGAAAGAAAACACCGTTACTGCAGGATAGTCATCCTTATCTTAAGAAGAATAGGACACGCTCCTGTTCATTTATGAGGTCGTTACTTGAAACAGAAAATGTTGCGTGCACTTTTTTTAACATTCATACTCTGCATTCCCGTTTTTTTACAAGGATGCGGAGAAGAAGTCCCCGTTGTTAAAGTTGACTTTAGCAAACGGGAATCTGTTAAAGTTCCAGTACCGGAACCTGCAATAACCTACGCCTATTTACCTCAGTACTCCCACGAAGTTTCCTACGCTCGTCACAACCCGCTCATCCAGCATCTTGCTAAAGAAACTGGTCTGCCTATGCGTCAGGTTTTTCCTGATACTTTTGCAGAGCATGTTCGCATGGTGGAACGGGGAGAAATTGATATTTCTTTCTCCAATCCGTTTGTTTATGTGCAATTAACCAAATTGGGCTCCACTGCTTTTGCGCGTATCAAGGAACCGGATGGACGTCCGACATTCCGCGGCCAGATTATTGTACATGCACAAAACAAAGCAATTCAAACACTCGAAGATGTTATCGGTAAACGCTGGATTGCGGTTGATCCATACTCCGCAGGCGGCTACCTTTACGCGCTCGGATATTTTTTAGATCACGGCATCCACGCTCATAATTTTAGAGAAATTGCTTTTGCCCCCGGCCCGGGCGGTAAACAGGAAAAAGCCGCACTCGCAGTCTACGCCGGGAAATACGACGTGGCATCTGTTCGCGAAGGCGCACTTGATACTGTAAAAGATAAAATAAACTTGCAGCACATTCGTGTGCTGGCAGTGACTCCGGAATATCCGGGGTGGGTATATTCAGCCAGAAACGGCATGAACAAAGAGATCGTTTCAAAGATTGCAGAGGCTATGTTCAGACTTTCCATGGACATTCCCTCTGAAGCAGCAATCCTTAAAAATGCGCGCACCAGCGGTATCATTCCGGCCACAGATTCCGATTATGATGCTGTGCGTACTCTTATTCAGAAAATAGAAGCGGATAGAATTACATCAAAGCTTCAAGACGTACCTCCACTACCAGCGCAGCGGGTGTCAAATGCTGAATAAAATAAGCACAATGCGTTTTCGTACAAAACTTAATGCGGGAATGAGTTTAATCATCATTTCCCTTTCACTTATGCTTGCCGTTGTAGTTACCCAAATCGCAACAAACTCGCTCGTACACGAAACTAAACGACGCGGGCAGGTACTGGCGGATAACATCGCGCTGCGTACAACAAGCTCCATGCTTTCCGGCGATCTTTTGCAGATGAAGGAAATGGTTGATGAGCTACGCACTGTCGATAAAGATGTTGCTTACGCGTTCCTTGTAAACATCGACAACCAGATTCTGGCGCATACGTTTACAAACGGCTTTCCCGTTGATTTAAAATACGCCAACATTATCACAGAAGACGCCCAGCCTTCCATCCGCCTCGTTGATACCGGCTCCGATAAATTTTATGACTTTGCCGTCCCAGTTACAGCTGGAGGACTCGTCATCGGACAAGCACGTCTGGGACTATCCAGAAGTCAGGTACAAAGCGTTGTTAACGGGCTTATTCTTACCATCTCTATCGTTACCGGTATCACACTGATCATCAGTCTTGCCATCTCAACGCAGTTTGCACACAAAATCACGTATAGACTCGGGATGCTCGGCAAATATGCTGAAAGCATTGTCCGTGGTGAACTCAATCTAAACCAGACCTCCGGTCTCAACAGAAACTGTTGGGAAGTCTATAAGTGCGAGCAAACAGAATGTCCGGCTTACGGCAATACAGACAGGCGATGTTGGCAATTTGGCGACACGCTGTGCACAAACTACTGTAGCAACAAGTCCGCACGTGATTTGGATAACTGCGAAGAGTGCCCTGTTTTTGCCAGAAACTCCGGTGATGAAATTCATGAACTTGCAGAAACATTCGATGTCATGTCTCTTTCGCTGCGAGGACATATTGCTGAGCTTGAAGAAGCTAAAACTGATCTGACACAGCAGCAGGAAATTTTACGTACCATCTTTGAATCCAGCCCTGACCAGTTGTCTTTAATAGACAAGGACGGCACATATGTTTCCGTCAATCAGGCGTTTGCATCCTTTGTAAGTAAATCCAAAGAAGCGATTGTCGGTAAAAAGGAATACGAAATTCCTTCATTGTTAAATACAGCCGACACTCTTCAGGAAACAAAACAGATAATCAGCACAAGCAAACCTGTTAACCGTGAAGTGCGTATCGTACTGGAAGACGGTTCACGAAAATGGTTTAACGTGCTGAAGGTTCCTGTGCATGATGAGCATAAAAACTCTATCGGAGTTCTCGGCACAGCCCGTGATATCACGAACGTAAAAGATTACCAGAACCAGCTCATTCATTCACAGAAGCTTGAATCCATTGGTAAACTGGCAGGCGGCGTTGCTCACGAAATCAACACCCCGCTTGGCATCATCCTTGGATACTCACAGCTATTACAGGAAGATTTTCCTGAAGATGAGCAGGTACATAAAGATTTGATCGTGGTTGAGAAGCAGGCAAAATTCTGCCGCAAAATTGTCGCAGACCTGCTTGATTTTTCACATCAGACAAAAAGTGAAAAGAAAGAAATGTGCTTCAACAACTCCATCATGGAAGTTGTTCAGCTTGTTCGACACGCATTCAAACTGGATAATGTAGCCATCATCCCACATCTGGATGACAGGCTTCCTATTATCTATGGCAATCCTGAACAGTTAAAACAAGTATGGATGAACCTTATGTCTAATGCTATTGAAGCAATAGGTCATAATGGTGTGATTAATATTCACACCGAACTTGATATTAACGTCGGAACCATAACCGCATGGTTCTCCGATTCCGGTACCGGCATTGCGACGAATGACATCGACTCAATTTTCGATCCATTCTTCAGCACAAAGCCCGTAGGAAAAGGAACGGGGTTAGGTCTTTCAGTTTCGTTCGGCATCATTCAGGATCACGGCGGACGAATTTCTGCCATCAGCCCAGCTTCCAAACGTTTACTGGAAGACGATGCTACCCGCACAGAAAACTGGGGACCGGGAACATCCTTTAAGGTTGTTCTTCCGTTAGATGAAATTGGATACGAATAATCTATCTGAATCATACAAAACGTCGAGAATTGCTAACTGGCGATGCTATTCATTAGCAGCTTCTTATACAATTCTCACAACGTTTTTTGCATACAGTCTGAGCAGCAGGTGTTGTCCTGCTGTCTGCGCTTACCTTACGCTAACAAGGAAATAGCTATGGCAATAATCATGGTACTCGATGATGTTATTGACGCAGGCATTCTCATCAAACGCATTTTAGAACGCAAAGGGCATTCTGTAATGGTTTTTACAGATGAAGAAGAAGCCCTGACCTTTGCCCAGCAGGACACGCCCGACCTTGCGATTCTAGACATTAAACTGCGCAAAATGACCGGAGTAGAAGTTTTGGCAGAACTCAAAACTCGTTCACCTAAAACACAAGTCATCATGCTTACAGGGTATCCGACACTGGAAACCGCTCGTGAATCTCTCAAACTTGGTGCTAATGAATACTGTGTAAAACCAATCGATAAAGAGGAACTGGAAAACAAAGTACAGGAAGTACTCGCCGCGGCGTTGTAAACAACGCGGGTACGTTCTGTAGAACGGGCAAACACTTCGGGATGATGTAAACCAACATCCTACTCCCGAAACACTCTCTCCGGTTGCGCGAGAGTTTTCATCTTTGCCCGTTCCCCCTAAAAGTATTTTCCTGCGCACTGTATGTACAGCTGCGTTCTTTCCCCTTTCTATCGGCTTGAATTTTAAACTTACACAGAGTTCAGAGGGATTATGTTTATCACAGAGCTATTTAAGCACTGGACATTCCGGGCGTTTGCTCCGGGAACTCTTTTGCGCACAAAATACAATGCCTTCAAAGAACTCTTACGACTCGACGAACGCTGTCTGGAACACATAGCTGATCTGGAAGAAATTCATTACGGCCGCGAGCAGGCAGACTGGACACGCGTTGTATGGCTGACCGAAGAGCTTGGCCGTGATATCCGTAGCCTTATCGAACAGCTACAGCTTATGAGCCCTGTAAAGTACATGGACTTGCAGGACTACGCCACAAAACTCAACTTCTATGTTCGCATGGGAGTAAGTGTGGAAGAGCCACACATTGAGCCACCTTTCGTATTCACACTTCCTGAAGCACAAGACATGCTTGAAGCCGCTGGCGGCAAAGCAGCAAACCTTGCACGCATCAGTTCCGAAAAAGACATCAATCTTCTTCCGGCACGCGTCATATCCGCCCATGCATACCATTATTTTGTAGAAGTAAACGACCTGCGTGAAGAACTGGATAAACGCCTGAGTGCTATTTCTCTTGCAGATGCCGCAACGCTGGATGAGCTTGCGCATGAAATGCAGCAACTCATTCTACAGGCAGACATGCCCGACCCGATTGCTAACGAGATTGAAATTGCAGCTCTTGAGCTTGGTAAAAACGGCATAAAGCTCGCAGTGCGCTCCAGCGCAGTTGCAGAAGATGGAGCAGCCTCTTTTGCCGGACAGTACTCTTCAGTCCTCGATGTGACAGCGAATAATATTATTCAGGCATGGAAAGAAGTTGTCGCGTCCAAGTACACCCCGCGCGCAATCGCATACCGCATTATGAATGGCCTTGCAGACACCGAAACACCGATGGCTGTTCTTATTATGCCGATGGTAGACGCAGTATGCTCCGGCGTTGCCTTCTCTACTGCTCCAGCAGAACATGCTGCACATTTGGATGAACCGGCAGTCGCTGTGTACGCAACTTCAGGAATCGGTGAAAAACTGGTTTCCGGCTCCGTCACAGCACAAACTACCTTCATCAGCAAAGCTGAAAAGCCACGCATTATTGAAAAAGCAGCGCAGAGTGTTGTTCCTGCACCGACGCTCAAACGCATCGCAGCCCAAGCGCAGCAGCTTGAAACATTTTTCGGGGAACCGCAGGATGTTGAATGGGTCGTAGACCATCGCAGCAGAATTTTTATCGTACAAAGCAGACCTGTACCGCATAGCAGACGTCCGCAGCAAACAGAATGCCCAGCACATGACTTACAGGCTCTTGATACCAACAAAGAATGTGCTTCCATGGGCATTGGTAGCGGCAAAGTGCGCGTTGTAGCAAACTGTCAGGATATTACAGAACTACCGCACGGAACCATTCTCGTAACACGAGGGTTGGGGCCTGTACTCACACGCGTTATTCATCGCCTTAACGGTGTAATTGCAGAACGTGGCAGCGCGGCTAGTCACTTTGCATCAGTCGCACGTGAATTCAATGTACCTGTCCTTTGCGGTGTCGAAGATGCATGCACTCGCTACACAAACGATCAGCTCATTACTGTAGACGGCACAACAGGATCAGTCTTTGACGGCGTACTGCCTGAATGTCATCAGGAAAACATAAAACCTCAGCAAGGCGTTATTCCGCGTCTTGGCAAAGTTCTGCCACGTATTGCGCGTCTGACATTACTAGATCCTTCATCCGAATCTTTTGCTCCTGAATATTGCAAATCACTTCATGATCTTGTCCGCTTCGTCCACGAAAAAGGTGTAGAGGAAATGTTCTCCCTTGTGGACAAATCAAGCCGCGGTCTTTCCGGTTCCCGCAAGCTGCAAACACACCTGCCACTGAGCATGTATGTATTGAACCTTGATAAAGGACTCTTCCATTCAGCGGCTGGCAAAAAGGAAGTGGAACAAAGCGATATTGCCTCCGTTCCTATGTGGGCATTATGGTTTGGTCTTTCTTCAGAGCTGGTAACATGGCATGATGCGCTTCCACATTTTGACTGGGAACACTTCGACAAAGTAAGTGCCGGTATAATCTCAAAAGATTCACCGCTTCTGGCAAGCTATGCAATAATCTCTGATAACTACATGCATGCCATGTTACGGTTCGGCTATCACTTCTCAGTTGTGGACTGCATGTGCGGCGACAAAGACAGACAAAACTACATCCGCTTCCGTTTCATGGGCGGTGGTGGTAAATCGCACCAGCGCACGTTACGACTTGATTTTATCGAACGTATTCTTTCCAAAAACAACTTTGCCATAGAGCGTAAAGGCGACATGCTCAATGCACGTCACGGAATGGAAGAAGAGCACATTATCCAGCAGCGCCTTGCTCTGCTAGGGTTGCTTCTTGCCAAAACGCGTATGCTCGACATGCGTCTTGAAGAAACGAGCGACTTAGACGCCCTTGAAAAAGAATTTTTCAAAGACCTCGGGAGCCTTACCTATTGATTGACCCGCGCCCGCTTATTACACGCATACGCACTAGCGCTTCGCACATTGCCTCCAGCATGTTGCAAGCCGTTTCGTATACAGCGCCTCCCAGTGCCTCGGATCACCCATCATTTCCGGTGCACTGGGTTTCCTCGCGTCTTGCGCTTGGCCCAGCGCCCAGCACACAACGGCATTTTACGGCAATCAAAGAACAAAAAATATCCTGTATTCTCAACCTATGCGCAGAAATGAAAGAACTGCCAGCATTGGAAGAAAAAGCAGGATTTGAAGTCTATTTTCTTCCCATCGAAGACGAAGAAGCACCAGAGCTGGAACAACTCGATAAGGCTCTAGACTGGCTCGACGAACAACTCTTCCTCGGCAAGCACGTTTACATTCATTGCAGACACGGCATAGGCCGCACCGGAACCGTGCTCAACGCCTACCTTCTTCGCAGAGGGCTAGGACACAAGCGCGCGGCAAAAGTACTGCACAAACTTCGTGCAGAGCCGACAAACTTTACTCAGTGGCGCACCGTACGAAAATACGGAGCACAAAATGCTCAACTCAAAATCAAAACGCCTACTCTAGAGTTTGGTGAAGACACCGCCATGTCTCTTGAGCCATTCCTTACTGACTACCATCATCTACAAGAAAGCATTGATGACCAGCTACAGCTGCACCAGATAGATTCCCTATGCGGTAAGCTCGACAATGCATGTTGTCACACCTGCGTACCGCTCACGCTTATCGAATCTCTAGCGCTCGCGACGCACCTGAACACGTCCATCCCAAGTGCTGCCCGTGCGGACATTATCGAACGAGCCGCTGAGGCAGTTCGTCATGAAAAAGAAAACGCCGAAGGGCTCTCCGGCACATTCTGTCTATACAACACATCTATATGCTGTCCGCTCCTGAAAGATGGCACATGTCTCTTATACGAATATCGCCCCCTGCGCTGTCGTCTCTTTGGCATCACTCCAGAGTTAGACTCAAAAATATGGGAAGATATTCTTCACAGTCCGCTCGAACATCTTTCGTCACAAGTCTATCTGACCCTGACGAGTACCCTGCCCGACCACACAACGCTCATGTTTACCATTCCGGAAGTTCTCTCTGGAAAGTACGTACAGCGCCTCTTTTCCTTTTTGAAAGCTGCAAAATAATTTGCAGAATATTTGATGAAAACACAAGAGTGTCTGCGGCATTTTGACTTTTATTGCCTCCGGCGGGTGTCTGCGACGCCTTGGTTTCTGTTGCCTCCGGCGGGCAAGGGGCCAGCCCCTTGCATCCCTGCAAGAGGTACGACCTCTTGACTGCGATTAGGCGTTACAACACGGAATGATCATCCCAACTTCGGCTTATTGATGTTTTATCTCATAAAATAACGTTCTGTTATGCCAAGCCATTGCCTACTCAACCACTCTGCTTCTTCGTAACATACTGTTTTTATACAAGTCAGTTCGTGACAAAAATCATTATCTAATTCTCTCTTGCCCAAGGTAAAGCTGTTTTGCTATTTGAATCCATTGCTACAGATCGAATTAAATTTTCCGTATCATCATATATTGGAGTCAAAAATGGCAACATTACCTGCAAGCGCACTTATTCAGCGTGATAAAGAAACATACCAGATTCGTATTACTCCACCATCCGGTGTTGTAACCGCAGACGAACTTCGTCAGCTCGCAGATGTTGCGGACAAATACGAAGTACCTCTTCTCAAAATTACTTCCGGTCAGCGTATTGCGCTTTTTGGTCTTAATGAAGAAGACATGGCAAAAGCAGCTGAAGAAGTACCATTCCGTATTGGTGGTCACTACATTCAGGCTTGCCCTGGTACCGACTGGTGTAAAATGGGTCAGTGCGATTCCTTAGGACTCGGCCAGACCCTCAACGAAAAAATCGGCACTCTCGCAACCGCTGCTAAAATTAAAGTCGGCGTTTGTGGCTGTCCTATCGGTTGTTCCGAAAGCCACATCCGTGACATCGGCTTCATCGGCGGCAAAAGCGGCTGGACCATGGTAATCGGCGGCAACTCCGGCTCCCGTCCACGCATCGCTGATACTCTCGCAGAAAAACTCACCACCGAAGAAGCTCTCGACCTGCTCGATCGTTTCCTTACCCACTACAACGACACTGCTAAGAAAAAGCAGCGCGTAGCACGCTACGTTGAAGAACACAGTATCGAAACCATCCGCGAAGCAATGGGCGTTTAGCTCACAACGCATTTTCAAAAAAAACGGATGCTCTATCACTAGAGCATCCGTTTTTTTATGTCCTAGCCGAAAACCGCTTGCACCGACTAATATATGAAGTACCGTATAGTCAGCTTTTCATCACGCAACCCGCCAAGAGGATGCTCTCCCAAATGCCACAGGTGCCACAGATGACGAATACGACGAATATGACGCAGGTAACGCAAACAGAATACAGCCACGCCCGAACCACAAAAGATAAAAACTTTGATGGCGTTTTTTACTTTGGAGTAAAAACGACAGGTATTTTTTGTCGTCCTTCATGCCCTTCGCCCGTGGCAAAAGAAGAAAATGTACTCTACTTCTCTTCTTTGTTTGAGGCTCTTGATCAAAATTTTCGTCCCTGCAAACGGTGCAGACCTGATATTGAAGTAGACTACTACACGGGCAATCCTACCGGCACCACCACCGTGCACGCAGCACTCCACAAAATTTACAATGGGTACCTAAACTTTCATTCTGTTGCAGAGCTTGCCGCCGCCTGTTCTCTTTCAGAACGGCATCTGCGCAAACTCTTCATAGATAATATTGGCATTCCGCCCAATAAAATTGCCCGCTATCATCGAGCACTTTTTGCACATAAAATGCTGCAATATTCTGATCAGACAATTACAGATATTGCTTTTGCGTCCGGCTTCGGCTCCACGCGGCAATTTAATGATGTCTTCAAATCAGTATTCGCAATAACACCGACAGCGGCACGCAAAGGACTACCAACTGTTGATAGTAGCCCTGGATGTACCAGAGTCCTGTTGCCGTATCAAAAGTCATTCAACTACAAACAGATTCTGTCATTCATGGAACCGCGCATTATGCAGGGTGTAGAAACTGTAGTTGATGGCGTATACAGTCGCACCTTTCGCATCAACGGCTCGCAAGGTTTCTTCACCGTCAGTGATAAGCCGAAGCAAAACGCACTCGGATTATGCATTCACTGCGACGACATTCGCTGCACGATGCCTGTCTATAACAGGGTTAAGCGCATGTTCGATCTCGATATCGACGCAACACGCATCAACGAAATTTTTAATGCAGACCCGCTGCTCTCAAAAGGAATGATCAACGGACATATTCCGCATCTACCTGTGGCGTTCGATCCGTTTGAATTTTCAATACGCGCAATTCTTGGTCAACAAGTCTCCGTCAAAGCAGCGACAACCATTGCAGCCAGAATTGCCGCAAAAAATATGGTTAAATGCCCTTCACAGTATCGAGAGGGATTGCTCTACTTTTTCCCTACACCAAAGGAACTGGCAGAGCTTGAACTGGACGACATAGGACTCACCCGCACCCGCGCCAACACCGTAAAGAATGTTACCCAAGCTGTGCTTGAAAATGCCGTTTCACTCAGTTCCGCCCAGACATTTCAAGAATTTCATGATGCATTCATTCAAGTAAAAGGCATTGGTGAATGGACAGTAAACTATGTCGCTATGCGCGGATTAGGCATGATAGATTGCTTTCCTGCAGCGGACCTTGGCGTTATTAAAGCACTTGCAAAAGACGGCAACATGCCATCACCCAAAGAGTGCCTTGCAATAGCCGAACAATGGCGTCCTTACAGAACGTATGCCACGCTCTGCCTTTGGAACACGTTAGGATAACCTATTCACTTTCTCACCACATCAGGACTTTCCCCATGAACACGCAACAACAGCAAGCCGCACGTTTTCAAGAACTCCACACTCGCGACGCACTTTTTATTCTTCCCAACGCATGGGATGCAGGTAGCGCTAAAATTTTTGAAAAAGCTGGGTACGAGGCTATTGCGACCACAAGCGCGGGCATCGCCTACTCTCTTGGATACGCTGACGGAGAGATCATCACTATGGACGAGTTACTGCCTGTGGTACGTCAAATTGCAAAGCGCACAACAGTTCCGCTTTCTGCAGACATAGAGCGTGGCTATGGCACAACTCCAGAAGAAGTCACAGAAAATGTTCGAGTAATTATCACCGCTGGGGCAGTGGGAATTAATATAGAAGATGGGTATCCTGCCGCCGCAACGCACGCAGAATCATATTTGGAAGAAACAAACACGCAAGTCGCAAAGATTGAGCAACTTGCTGCGCTTAAAGATGAACTAGACATTCCTTTCGTCATCAATGCGCGCACCTGCGCATACTTGCTCGGCATTGGAGATAATGACACTCGTCTTGATGCCACCATCGAGCGTTGTAACTCATACGTCGCTGCCGGAGCTGACTGCATATTCATTCCCGGAGGACTCGATAAAGCGACCGTAACAGCGCTAACAAAAGCCATCGCCGCACCGCTCAACATTCTTGCCAGTCCTGCATTCAACGATATTCAAGAACTACAAAATATCGGAGTTCGCCGCATCAGCCTCGGCTCTGGACCAGTTCGAGCAACGTACGCCGCGCTTATGGATATAGCCAGTGCGGTTCAGAACAAGCACGATTTAAGTGCCCTCTTCTCGCATCCATTTTCGTACCAAAAAGCAAATGAATTTTTTGGCTAATCAACCCAACAGCCTTTCTTATTAGCTCAAAAAACTGTGAGGATACTTATAACAAAGTATCCTCACAGTTTTAAAATACATAATTATGGCTTAACCAGCCGCTAGGCACAAAAGCTTATTTGTCCATATGAAAAACTTATTTGCCCATATGAACTGTTGTATAAATAGTACCATCCGGTAAAACATACGCGTGTGCCATATGATCTGTGTTGTGATAAATTCCGTAGTTACCGTCTTTATCCAACAAGATAATGCCTGCATGGCCAGCAACTCGACGATACAACATGTTGATTGCTTCAGTAGCAGCCTCTGTTGCATCTTGGTGTTTCAAGTACTCACAAGCTTTGGAGCACATAAGTGTACGGATAACGCCTTCACCAAATCCTGTGCAGGATGCCCCGCCAAGTTCGCTATCAGCGTAAAGCCCCGCGCCGCAAATTGGAGAATCACCAACTCGTCCAGGCAGCTTGTACGGAGTGCCGCCAGTGGATGTTGATGCCGCTATATTACCATCTTTATCGATAGCAACCGCGCCCACAGTACCTTTCGGCATTGGAGCAAAAGCATCATGCGTTGAATATCCGTCCTGACTGCGAAGCTTTTCATACAGCTGCAATTCACGCTCAACAAACAAGTCACGTGGATCACATTCTGCCAGTCCCTGTTCGCGAGCAAAACGTTCGGCACCTTCTCCGATCAAAAAACAAAATTCTGTTTCCAGAACCTTACGTGCTATGTCGACCGGCGTCATAAAACGACGCACACCGGCGACTGCACCAAAATTTAAGTCACTGCCGTCCATGATGGAAGCATCAAGTTCTATCTGGCCGTCTGCATTCAAGACCGCGCCACGACCCGCGTCGAAAGTTTCATCCTTCTCAAGAACATTAATAGCAGCCTGAACAGCATCAAGAGCACTCGCACCCTGCAACAGCAAAGGATAGGCTGCCTCAACAGCACTGCGGCACCCGTCAAGGTGAGCTTGCTTGCGATCGTCCGGAATTGTCCATGCACCACCGTGAACAATAATTTTCGGTTCCATTACTTTATCACCTATTTTTTATCGGTGATGCCTCCGGCGGGCAGGGCGCCGCCCTACAACCCGCAAGGGAGGTCACCCCCCTTGACCCCGAATAGGGGTATCTGTTGCCTTACATACTTAACAACCTCTACTCGTACAAAAAAATTGGTGCAAGAACTTCTGACGTACAACCCGCGACAGTGACTTCTCCAGCTGCTCTTCACTCACAGATGTTAAAGAACAACACCTCATAGTCAGACAAACTACTCTCACTTAATCGCAGTCGAGAGGACGTTCCTCTCGCGGGGATGCAAGGGGCTGGCCCCTTGCCCGTCGGAGACAAAAAAACTCAAGCGTCGCAGACTCGCCGAAGGCACAACCAGTCAAAAAGAAAAAAGCGCCGCAGGCACCCCAACGCCTTCTCTTCCCATTATCTACCCTGATACTTCAGGCACACAGCACCAAGCGGCGGAAGCGTTAACTCTATGTATCCCTCACCACCGAAAGCATCCGGACATGTTTCTATTGGCGCGATGCTTCCGACATTGGAGCCACCATAATACATACTGTCGCTGTTGAGTATTTCTTCCCATACACCACTTTTGGGACTGGCTACGCGATAATGATGCCGTACAACGGGCGTAAAGTTGAATATCCAGAATAGCGGTGCACCATCACCACCTGTTCGAACAAAGCTGATAACGGATGCCCCGTAATCGGAAAAATCAATCCACTTGAATCCCTTCCAACTAAAGTCATCTTTGTGCATGGCTTCTTCTTTCACAAGCACTCGGTTTAGGTCACGAACTAGAGCGCGTATTCCATCATGTGCTGGAAACTGAAGTAAACACCAGTCGAGTTCTTGGCGTGGATTCCATTCGTTCCACTGCCCGAATTCACTTCCCATGAAGATCATTTTCTTACCGGGATGTGCCCACATGTAAGCGTAAAGAAGTCGGAGATTAGCTTGTTTTTGCCAGACATCACCGGTCATTTTACTAAGGAGAGTGCCTTTACCGTGTACCACTTCGTCATGTGAAAGAGGGAGCACAAAATTTTCGCTGAATGCGTAGAGCATGGTGAAGGTAAGACTGTTGTGGTTGTAGCTTCTATAGACGGGATCGGTTGAAAAATAGTTGAGACTGTCGTTCATCCACCCCATGTTCCATTTGAAGGTAAAACCTAATCCGCCGGTATAGAGAGGACGTGAGACTCCCGGCCATGAGGTGGACTCTTCTGCTATCATAGCAACACCGGGGAACTGCTCGTGCGCGACGCGATTAAGTTCACGTAGGAAATCAACGGCATCTAGATTTTCGCGCCCACCATATTTGTTCGGGCACCATTCTCCTTGGCATCGGGAATAGTCGAGATACAACATGGAGGCGACTGCATCTATGCGTAAACCATCTATGTGAAACTCGCGCAGCCAATACAGCGCGTTTGCGAAAAGAAAATTACGCACCTCATGTCGACCATAATTAAATATGTACGTTCCCCAGTCTGGATGCTCACCCAACTGCGGGTCAAGATGCTCATACAAGGCGCTGCCATCGAATCTACCGAGGCACCAGTCATCTTTAGGAAAATGCGCTGGAACCCAATCTAGATACACTCCTATGCCTGCGTTATGTAAGGCATCTACGAAGCCTTTAAATTCTTCTGGAGTTCCAAAACGGGATGTAGGTGCAAAATAGTTACTGGTTTGATAGCCCCAAGATTCGTCGAGAGGATGCTCTGCAACGGGAAGTAGCTCTACATGCGTGAAGCCCATATCAGTTACATAATCTATGAGTAGCTCAGCTATTTTGCCGTATCGCAGAAACCCGTTTCCTTCTGGATCATGATCACGGCACCATGAGCCAAGGTGTACTTCATAAATTGAGATTGGCTTATCGAGCGGAGGCCCTTGCTGACGGCGATTTTCCATCCATGTATCATCTTCCCATGTGTGGTTATCTAAATCCCATGTGCAGGACGCAACTCCGGGACGCAACTCACAATGAAACGCAAGCGGATCGACTTTATATACGTCCCGACCATCTTTTCCTACAATACTGTATTTATAGTACTGTCCTTTTTCGACACCGCTGATAAATGCAGCCCACACACCAGAAACACCCACAGGAAACAACGGGAGATTTCTAAAATGCCATCCGTTAAAGTCACCGGCTACGTGAACTTCCTGCGCGTTAGGTGCCCACACGGCAAATCGATATCCTTGTTCTCCATCCATCTCTGTTGGATGCGCTCCAAGGAATCGATACAAGTCCCAATGCGTTCCCTCGCCGAACAAATATAAGTCGAACGGCTCAAAAAATGCTGGAACGCTTTTCAAAGTACCCCTCATTATATTCTCCACAGTTCTCTACAGTTACATGCGTAGTCCAAGCTCTTTGTACAAGGCTGCATACTCATTTGCAGAGCTGTCCCAAGAGAATATCTTTCCCATCGCTCGTCCGACAATTCTACGAAACTCGCGTGGGTTATTCTCCCACACGTCTATAGCATCAGTTATGGAATCAATAAAAGCACCGCTGTTTATGTTCTCAAAGGTAAATCCTGTAGCCTGTGGATGTGGCCACGACATAATGGTGTCGTGCAGTCCTCCCACAGCGCTGGCAACCGGAACAGTACCAAAACGTAAAGCGTAAAGTTGTGTGAGCCCGCAAGGTTCATACGTAGAAGGCATGAGGAAAATATCTGAAGCGGCTTGAATTTTATGTGCGAGTTCTTCTGTGTAATCCACAATCGTGCACATATTTTTAGGATAGCTTTCCATGTAGTTAAGAAGCGTCGCTTCCCGTTCAAGGTTACCCTCACCAAGTACAACCAGCCCGACATTTTTCTCCATAAGCTGAGGAATAATGTCTATCAGCATATTCACGCCCTTTTGCTCACGTAGCCGTCCGATAAATCCAAGCATTGGACGTTTTTTAAGCGAAGGGTCAAGACCAAGTTCATCGATTAAAGAACTTTTGCACGCTCTTTTACCCCGAACATTGGTACTGTTATATGTTTTGGGCAGATACTTGTTATCTTCAGGATTCCAGATTTCGTAATCTGCACCGTTCAAAATGCCATGTAGACGATCTTTCCGTCCCATTAAAACATTATGCAGGTCACAGCCAAATTGGCGTGTCAGAATCTCTTTGGAATAGTTTGGTGATACTGTGGTGATTTTATCCGCATACGAAATACCGGCTTTCATAAAATTGAAATCACCATAGAACTCTACACCATGCATAGACCATGCGGTAGGTGGAAGCCCGCAACTTTCGAACAGGCGAGAAGCAAAACGCCCCTGAAATGCGAGATTATGGATGGTAAATACAGAACGAGTATCTTCCCAGAACGGATTATTCATACGATTGTAGTGAAGATAGGCAGGCGAAAGCGCCGCCTGCCAGTCGTGCGCATGGATAATTTGAGGGGCAGTATCAAACCGCTCCATCAAAACCTGCGCCGCCCTGTTGAAAAAAATGAACCGCTCTGCATTATCAAAGAAATCCCCCTTATGGTTGCAGTAATAAAAGCGCCTGTCGAAATATTCACTGCGATGAATAAAATAGACAGGCATTCCTTTATAATCTGCTTGATACACATCTGCAGTGATGGGTGCCCAAGGGTACCCAACCTGAAGATCTGACCATGCGAGGCGGATATCATATTCAGCAGTCCCCAGTCTTCCATAGAAGGGAGTTATTACTGCTGTGTTAATTCCTTTATTATGTAAAGCCAAAGGCAATGCACCTAATACATCCCCAAGACCACCAGTCTTGGAAAACGGAAAAATTTCCGATGCTATAAAAACTACGTCTGCCCCCACACTGAACTCCTCGTTAGTTTTCGTATTGAAAGGCCGACATTCGTACAAATGTCGACCTCTAACGACGATAGCGCAGCAGTATTTTTCAGAACATGATTTATCGATTTGGTCGCGTTACTTATTCAATCGTTTAAGTCGGTTTGCAAAATCTGCAATAATTACGTTGTGGTCAAACACCACGTGCGGCAAGGCGTCCAGAGGATAGAAGCATGCATTTTGTGCATCATCACCAGCAGTTAAAACAGAAACATCATTTGCCACAGCACTATATACAACGCTCATTGTGTGATGCCTAGGGTCCCTTGTCGGGTCAGAGTACACACCGATGAGTTCGGTTAGAGTAACATCCAGATTTGTTTCTTCTTTTGCCTCACGAATCGCAGCAGACTCACAAGTTTCACCGTAATCAATAAAACCACCCGGCAAAGCCCATCCATGTGGTTCATTGGCGCGCTCTATCAGCACGATACCTTTTTTAGGATCATAGATAACAATATCAACAGTCGGTGCCGGATTCCGGTACATAGTTACAGGCGCTGAACAGTTGGGACACGGTATATCGTGAGTTATACTCATTAGTCTCTCTCCTTTCTTACATAACATGATCATATGTATATTGTTGTATAACGTCTAAGGACAGTACAACAAAAAAGCACCTCTCTGACCACTTGAGAGGTGCTTTTTAAAAAAAGAAGGATATGAAGATATTTGCACAAAGAATGCCACTTTTTCTTAGATCATCTTAGAATCTTCGTAGACTCCGGTATCCGTAGCATAGTCAATATACACAAAAAAAATCACATCCCGTATTCTGTCAAAAGATTTGAACCAGTTTTGAAAAAGTTCAGTGTCAGTACAAAAAACTTTTTACTATCGGCAGGTTATACGCCACACTAGATTGCTTTGCTTACCGTCATTCTCAAGTATATCTCTAGAAAATTACGCGCCAGCAACTCGCGGCACTACCGCAAGCCCAGACGTACGCAATTCAATCTCCGATACAGCACCATTACGCACAATGCTTACAGCACGAGGGCCAACAATTTCAATGAGTGTTGATGCCAACCCGCCAGCCGGAGCCGGTTCAATATCCACAACGCCGGCTACATTGCCTGTAAGTTCTGAATCAAGTTCAGATGCTGCGACTACAGCCGGACGTCCACTCATGTTGGCGCTAGTAGAAACAAGCGGCACACCTGCTTCAAGACACAACTGTTGTGCCACAGGGTGTGGTGTAACTCGCACTGCAATCCTGCCGGTTTCACCGGTAAGAACTGAAGAAATACGATCAGACGCTGTCACCAGAATTGAGAGAGAACCAGGCCAAAAACGTTTTGCAAGTGCCATCACAAGCTCAGAAGAGACCTCAGTTACCAATGACAATTGTTCTATGCTACCGATAAGAACCGGCAACGGCATGGAGTCCGAACGCTTCTTAACTTTATATACAGATTCCACAGCAAGTGGATCAAGCGCGTTACAACCCACAGCATAAAATGTTTCGGTGGGATAGCATATAACTTCACCCTGTTTAAGGGCGGTTACTGCTTCAGAAATACTAAATGTTGATACGGTCATAATTCTACCTCTATCCTTTTCATTGAGAAACTACCCATTACACGGTACACAGGCAGCCAATACGGATTCAATAACCCGAATATATCTCCAATGATGGAGTACCTACATGATTCAGCTTAAAATTATCGCCGTCGGCAAAATAAAAGAACGCTTCTGGGCAGATGCAGCAGAACACTACATTACCCGCTTAAAGCGTAGTTATAAATTTCAAGAAATCACCGTTAAAGACGGTAACGCCAAAATGAAGCCGCTCGAACGTAATAACGACGAAGGCAAACGAATTCTTGCTGCCCTAGCTCCAACAGATATACCTATCTGTATGGATGAGCACGGAAAAACATACACCTCAGTAAAATTTTCTCAAATGCTCGAGCGAATAGGTATGGACAACAACCGAACCCCGACACTCATTGTTGGCGGAGCGTTTGGATTGTCGCAAGATGTACTGAAAAAATGCCAGTACAAAATCAGCCTGTCACCCATGACATTTACTCACGAGATGGCGCGCGTCATTCTATTTGAACAACTCTACCGTGCCGATGCTATCCTGCGCGGTAGTCCGTACCATCACGTTGAACTAAAATAAGTATAACAAAATTCTTATACCACCCGCAACGTACCTGTCCTAAAGGGCAAATACCCAGCGCATACAAAAGTAAGGAGAACACCATGGCTGCTCTACAGTTAAAATACCTCAAAGAACTCGAAGAATACATGACCTCCGGTCGGATGCAGGAAGACTTTGAATGTTCTCCCGAAGAGCGCCGATTCGAAATGCTCGAATTCCTCGAAACTCTTATGGATGTAGCAGAAATAGCTGACGACACAGCAACCAAGCTCATCTTTAAAAATTCTCAACTCGGTGCTTTAACAGGAACTAAGTAAGTCCTGTGGAATGCTGCCTCTGGCGGCGCTTGCCAGCGAGGCTTTAGTCTTTTTTGTCTTCGACGAGCCTCCGGCGGCCAGAGAACCTTTTTGAAAAAAGGTTTCTCTGGACTCTCCAAAAACTTTTACTCGCGAGTTTAGCCCGTTGTTTTTTATAGCCTCGCGGCTTACGCTCCACTACCTTTCGAAAAAGATAAAAGGCTGCCCTAACATACTTGGGACAGCCTTTTTTATTATTTAAGTCGGCGACTTTGAGCCGCGTGAGTACATAATCAATGAAAGATCATCGAATAATAAAAGTTTTTGGAGATTTTTAAGACCCTTGTTTCAACAAGGTTCTTAAAGCCCCGCTGGCAAGCGCCGTCGGAGACATAAGAAAGTGTCACAGGCTCAACGCCTAAGCTTTAATAAGCGACCAGAAGTATCGAGTGTCCTTACCCACTTTGTAGGAAATTTCTTTTTCGACACTCCAGCCTTCGGTCAGATCTGTTGGAACCGGCTCGAGAGCAAGGACAACAATGCGACCTTGCGGCTTGATGTTGGGACCAACCAGCTCCAGAAGTTTTTTCCACGGCATGAACGCACGGCTAAGCATAAGGTCAGCGGGTTCATGTTCTTCCATGAAATTCTCCACGCGTCCCTTGTAGACATTCGTGTTAGGAATTTGCAGTCGTTTAACTGTTTGCTCCATAAACATGGCGCGCTTTTCACGCACATCTACGAGATAGTATTCACCATCTTGCCACAGAGCGCGAAGCGGAATACCCGGGAGTCCGGCACCTGCTCCAAAATCCCATGTAACTGGTGTTGATGGAAGTGACAACGAACGCAAAAATTGGTTAAGATACAAGCTATCGATAATAAGGATAGTAAGGGCATCCTGCCATGAGTATGGTCCCACAAGGTTCATTACCTTGTTCCATTTCATGACAAGGGTAAGGTACCCTGTGAGTGCTTCGAGTTCAGTCTCTGAGGGGGTAAAACCTGCTCGTTTCAGTAGGCTGGCTACATCAGTAATAGTTAGCGAATCATTTTTCATCACGGTATCTATCCTTACTTATATAACAACGCCTCTAAATTTTTTACAGGCGCAATTAATTACTTCCGTTAAAACGTAATCGGTTGGTACTGTACCTTGTCACCTCTTGCAAGTGAAACTGAGATAGCCTATTAGGCTGTACCAAGCGACTTACAAAAATGAATCAAACAAAAATGTGAGCATAGCATGACAATGGACACCGATATAGCTGTTCTCTTTCCGGGACAGGGTTCTCAGGAACCGAACATGGGGCGCGATGTTGCAGAAGCAAATGCAGACATCATGTCTTTGTGGAAAAAAGCTGAAAAAATCAGCGGTATTGACCTTCGCGGTATTTACTGGGACGGCGACGAAGCTGCCATGGCAGACACCCGCAACTTACAGCCTGCACTTACTCTGGTAAACCTTGGCTTGTGGATTGAAGCTTGTGGCTCTTTAACTCCTTCCTGCATGGCTGGTCACTCTTTGGGTGAATTCAGCGCACTTGCAGCATCCGAAGCACTTTCCGTTGATGCTGTACTTGAAGCAGTATCTCTTCGCGGTCGCCTTATGGCTGAAGCTGATCCAAACGGTAGCGGCGCTATGGCTGCTGCAATGAAAATGAAGCTCGAAGCTGTTGAGGCTGTTGTTGCTGACGTTGCAGAATCTACAGGGGAAATGATTCGCATCGCCAACTACAACACACCAGGTCAGTTCGTTCTTTCCGGCACCAAAAACGCAATTGCAGAAGCCGGTGTTAAAATTAAAGAACAGAAAGGTCGTGCGATTCCATTAAAAGTTTCCGGCGCATTCCACAGCCCACTCATGGCTGATGCTGCTAAAGAACTTTCCGGTTATTTCGCAAAGCTTTCTTGGAACAACCCGAAATACCCTATCTACTGTAACGTAACAGGCAAGCCTGCTACCAAGTCCACTGATCTCGAAGAGATTATGCCACAGCAGATGACATCTTCGGTATTTTGGATTGATACCATCAACAACCAGTTCAACACCGGCATTCGTCAGTTTGTTGAAATTGGCCCTAAAGGTGTCCTTTGCAAAATGCTCGGACAGATTTTAAAACCAGTTGCAGACTCTTCCGAATGGGAAAGCCTGAATCTGGGCAGCCTTGAAGCTGTAACGGCTTTCAAAGCAGCAAAATAGATTATGAACCGGCAGCGTAACAGACTTGTTGCGCTGCCGGATTTACTCTAAAAGCACGTCTTTTCAGTCATCGAAAAGTTTGCTAAAAAGATTAGTTCCTTTCTGATCGCTTAGTAACTTTGCACATAGTGCAAGGATAGTTGAGATTGCTGAGAAAGTTGTTTTTTAACAAATTGAGACAAACTTGTGCAGTGCAAGGCACAAGAAAAAGTCAGGGGCAAAGCATAGTAGACCTATGTGAGCATCTGATTTTTTTGAAGTAACGCAGCAATGTGCGGGTTTGTCAGCAGTCTAAGTTAACTATTCAGAATATGACCGCACAATGGTCAATGGAACTTTGTATCGGGGTAACACTCCGTCCCTTTGGACATCGTCCAAAGTCAATATGCTAGCCCCGCTAAAGCACCTGTTACCATACGCTTTAGCTTACCTGATATACTAAACTTTATACGTGAATGGAAAGACATGCGCGCTAAGAATCATTTATACACAGCCCTGCACGCAATTGTGGCTGACCTTGATCTTGAATGGCCAACCAGAACAACCATCGAACCTCCAAAAGATAAAAAGTTCGGTGACATGGCGGCAAACATTGCCATGGTTCTGGCTAAACCTGCAAAACGTAACCCGCGCGAACTTGCTGCCCTCATCGCTGAAAAACTCATTGAAGATCCAATGATTGACAACGTTGAGATTGCAGGCCCGGGCTTCTTGAACATTAAGTTCTCCGTTGAATTCTGGAGAAACACCATTGCAATTATCGAAGATCGCGGCGAAAGCTTCGGTGCTATCGATCAGGGCAAAGGCAAAAAAGTTCAGGTTGAATACGTTTCTGCTAACCCGACCGGCCCACTGCACATTGGTCATGGTCGCGGCGCTGCCGTTGGCGACAGCCTTGCTCGTCTTCTGCGCTTTGCCGGATACGACGTACACACCGAGTACTACATCAACGACGCAGGTCGTCAGATGCGTATTCTTGGTCAGTCTGTTCTCTTCCGTGCACGTCAGCTTGAAGGTGAAAACCTTCCTGACCCTGAAGATTTTTACCGTGGCGAATACATTAAAGACATCGCAGCAGAAGTTCTGGAATTACATCCTGGCCTTCTCAAAAAAGACGATGCTCTTGATATCTGCCGCGAATACGCTCTTAACCAGATCCTCGACGGCATCAAGAAAGACCTTGGTGAATTCCGTGTAGAGCATCAGAACTGGTTCTCTGAGCGTTCCCTCGTTACCGCAGGCGCTGTTGAAAAAACATTCAACCGTCTTAAAGAAGCTGGCCTTGCTTTCGAGCAGGACGGTGCTCTCTGGTTCCGTACCACTGAGTTTGGTGACGACAAAGACCGCGTACTTCGCAAGTCCGACGGTTCCCTTACTTACTTTGCTTCCGACATCGCTTACCACGACAACAAATATGACCGTGGTTTTGAGCTTAACGTAGACATCTGGGGTGCAGACCACCACGGCTATGTTCCACGTATGCGCGCTGCGGTAGAAGCATTAGGTAAGCCAAAAGAGAGCTTTGACGTAATCCTTATTCAGCTTGTTAACTTGCTCCGCAACGGTGAACAGGTCGCTATGTCCACCCGTGCCGGTCAGTTCGACACACTTGAAGAAGTTGTTAAAGACGTTGGTTGTGATGCGGCTCGCTTCATGTTCCTTTCACGCAAAAGTGATAGTCATCTCGACTTTGACCTTGAGCTTGTGAAACAGAAATCCATGGAGAACCCTGTGTACTATGTTCAGTATGCAAATGCCCGTATCTGTTCTGTTCTGCGAAAAGCTGCTGAACGCGGCATTGCAATCCCTGAAAAAGCAACCTCTGATATTCTTTCTGCAATAAAAGAAGACAGTGAACTTGACTTGATCAAACTTCTCGATCAATTTGAAGATGTTGTTGATTCAGCAGCACGTCAGCTTGCTCCGCACCAGATTAGTTTCTACGTGCAGGAACTCGCAAGTGCATTGCACAGCTTCTACGCTAACAACCCAATCCTTAATGCTAAGGATGAAAACACCATTGCAGCACGCCTTTGCCTGCTCAAGAGTGTTTCCAAGGTTATCCGTAACGGACTTAACCTGGTGGGTGTCGAAGCACCTGAATCTATGTAATTTAACACTAGGATGTTGCCTGCATGGGCTTCGCACCGACTACATCAAAAGATAAAGACACAGGGAAAAAGATTTTCACTTTTTCCCTGCGTCTTCCTGAACTCACTGGCCTGTCTGTTATCATTCTTGTCGGATTTATCTGGGTCTTTATCTTTGGCCTGCTTGTAGGTCGAGGATACCAGCCGGAAGAAGCACTTCCTGAACTGAAGCATCTTATGCCTTCACAACAGCAAGTTGCAGAAGTTAATCCTATGCCTGTTGAACAGAACATAGGTGCAAACTCTTCTTCGCAATCCAATAAGACATCCAACAAACCCAATCTTAACCGTACACAGGGTAAAACAGTTACAGAGCAGCAGAAAGCCAGCGTAATTGAACCTGAACAGTTAAACTTTTTTGAGCAGTTAAAGGCCAAAGAAACGTCCAACAGCCCTGCCACTGCAAGCAAGCCTAAAAAAGCACACGTTGTAGCAAAGCGCCCCGCGCCTGCATCTTCTGTTACCCAAAAGGTTGTACAAAAGCCTAAAGTGGTTGCAGCATCCACCTCATCTGTACAAAAAAAACAAGCCGTACTTGAAAAAAATGCAGCTATGTTTGAGTACATTTATCAGGTTGCAGCTTCTACCAACAAACAGGCAGCTTCTAAGCTACGCACCACCATGTCTGCTAAAGGTTTTACCACCTCATTAGCAACTGCCGTGATTAACACGAAAAAATGGTATCGCGTAAACGTACACTTTGTAGGTTCTCCTGCTGACCTTTCAAGCTTCAAAAGTCGCCTTGCAGTCGCAGGTTACAGCAAGCCTCTGTTAAGAAAGAAAAAGCAACGTTAACACAGTACTATAGCATGATGTGCAGGCTTCGCTTGACGGACTGATAGTAACTTCACTATCATCATCCGATTCAAATTTTGACTACAAGGAGCCTGCACTCGTGCAACAACATACAGGCTTCCAGACTAACCCGATAGCAGCGCTTGGTCGTTCAACTATCGATTTCATATCTAGTCTGGGGGAAATTTTTCTTTTTTTCCTAGAAGGTGTTCGCCTCATCTTCTCCTCACCGAAGCAGCTGACGAAGATTGTTCGTCAGACATATTTTATCGGGTCAAAATCTCTTTTTGTCATTTCTCTTATCGGAATCTTTACCGGTATGGTGTTAGGACTTCAGGGATATTATACACTCGTCAAGTTTGGCTCTGAGGGTTTACTCGGAGCAGCCGTATCTCTCACACTTATCCGTGAACTTGGACCTGTTCTCACTGCAATTATGATTACCGGACGTGCCGGATCATCAATGGCAGCAGAAATCGGGGTTATGCGCATATCCGACCAGATAGACGCACTGGATGTTATGGACATCAACCCGATGGCGTATCTTGTTTCACCACGGATAGCAGCTAGCATTATATGCTTCCCGCTGCTAACGGCACTCTTCGACGTAATTGGAATTTTAGGTGGTTATTTGACTGGCGTCACAATGCTTGGCATTAACTCTGGTGTATACTTCTACAGAATTGACACCAGTGTTGTTATGTCCGATATCAACGAAGGCTTTTTGAAATCGCTAGTCTTCGGGATCATTGTCGCTACAATCAGCTGCTACCAAGGGTATAACACCCATAAACGAAAAGACAGCGTCGGCCCTGAGAGTGTTTCCAACTCTACAACCGCTGCTGTTGTACTCTCCTGTGTATTAATTTTGGTAAGTGACTACGTAATCACTTCCTTCTTATTATAACGCAGGTCGGATATTGTTATGTCAACGACTACTTGGGACATTGAAATTCAAGATCTTTGGGGTGGGTATAATGATACCAAAATCCTCAAGGGTATTAATGGTGCGCTACCGGCAGGAAAAATATCCATCATTCTTGGTGGGTCCGGCTGTGGCAAATCCACCCTGCTTCGACATATTCTCGGACTGAACCGCCCTATGGACGGTAGCATCCACATTGGTGGACATGACTTTTTTTCTTTAGATAAAAAACAGTTCAGAAAAATTCGTCGTCGTATGGGAGTACTTTTTCAGGATGGCGCACTGCTAGGCTCCCTTACACTCGGTCAGAATGTTGGGCTGCCACTGGCAGAGCATACAAAACTTTCGCAAAAAACTATTCGTACTATCGTGCTGCACAAGCTCGGTTTAGTTGGACTTGCGGATTTTATAGACTACTACCCGAACGAACTTTCTGGCGGAATGCGCAAACGTGCTGGACTTGCACGGGCAATTGTTATGGACCCTCAAATTTTGCTGTGCGACGAGCCGACATCCGGTCTTGATCCGATTAACGCAGCAGAAATGGATCAACTATTACTGAGCATGAAAGAACATTTTCCTTCCATGTCGATTGTAGTAGTTAGCCACGATTTGGAAAGTCTATACAAAATTGCTGACAACGTTCTTGTTATAAATGAGGGACAAGCTGCCTTCTGTGGTAATCTTAATGAATTACAAAACAGTGAAGACCCTTATTTGAAACAACTCCTCGGAAGAAAGCCAAACAGCATAAGCCAGCCAACAATCAGCCTTGGCGCTGACATTCAGGCAGAGCTATCTAAATGGCTAGAAAAGTAGTAGAATATTACAAAAATAAAGTATAAGAGCAGTCTTCATGAAATCATACTCAAAAGAAACCGCTGTAGGCATTTTTGTTTTAATCTGTCTACTTTGCGTAGGATATTTGACCATCAAGCTGGGAAAAATGCAGCTTGGTTCTTCAAATACATATACGGTAGTTGCCAAATTTGAATCAGCAGCAGGATTACGCGCCGGTGCCGGGGTGGAAATAGCTGGTGTACCTGTAGGTAAAGTTTCTGCTGTGTCACTAGACCAGGAAGAGTACCTTGCAGAAGTGTATCTTGCGATTCAAAACGACATACAACTTGGCGACGATATTATCGCCTCAATCAAGACAAGCGGGCTTATTGGTGACAAATACATCAAGCTTACGCCTGGCGGGTCTACTGAAATGTTAGAAGACGGCAGTGAAATCACTGATACTGAATCAGCTGTCGATATCGAAGAACTCATCAGTAAGTACGTTTTTGGCGGAGTATAATTTCATAGATTTTTCGTATGTACTTTTACGCCACAGTTATTATACTTGCGAAATATCTATTTAATTTTCACACTACTATCGCCCAAAACGTTTTTTTACTTATATCACATATGGGGGGTTTTATGCCTAAAACCTACAAAAAGCTTTTATCGTCTATAATCTGCACTTGCATAATGACCCTGTTTATCGCTGGCACAGCTTTCGCTGATGCTAAACATGATGCAGAAGAAACATTACGCCAAGCAGTTAATGAAATTTCGCATAAACTTAACAATGCGAACCTGCACAACATTACTGAAGACAGTGCTATTGTCTCTGAACTTGAAGGGATGATACTCAATATTTTCAGCATGAATCAATTTTCCATGCGCACTGTCGGCAGAAAATGGACAAAATTCACACCGACACAGAAGACACAATTTAAAGATGCTTTTATTCAGCTCCTCAAAGCGACGTATTTCAAGCACGTAAGCGAATACGAAGGACAGAACCTCGACATTCTTGGCGCACGCACAAACAAAGCAGGCACCAAAGTCGAAGTACGCACCACTGTAAAATTCAAGAACGAATCCGTTCCCGTCAACTATCGTATGTTAGTCGAAAATGGAAAATGGATGGTCTACGATGTTCTTGTAGAAGGCGTAAGCCTTGTCAAAAACTATCGTACTCAGTTCAAAGAACTCTTACGTAAAGGCACACCTGACGAGCTCATTACAAAGCTCAAGGATAAAGCCGAGCGAGTACGTCAGCAGCAAGCAGCAGCCGACAAAAAGTAATTGAGGTAACAATGCGACACTATTTTTGGCTCATTCTTGCTCTCCTCATTCTCAATGCACAGCCAGCATATGCAGATGGTGCTATACCTTTAGCAATGTCTAAAGACACTTCTGCAGCCGCACCAGCTACTCCACTGCTCTATTCGTCTTCAACCTTAGTTGCTGATAATGAAGATCCTTTTACTGATGAGCCAGATTTCTTTGATGAGTCAGCAGACTACTTCGACGATTCTGAGTACGAATTAGAAAATACTGCCGCGACAGCAAATGACCCTCTCGAGGGTTGGAATCGGATGTGGTTTAATATCAATGACTGGTTATACATTGATGTTGGTAAACCTGCCCATGCTGCATACCGTGTTGTTGTTCCTGAATTTGCCCGTGAAGGTTTTAACAACGCTGTTGTTAACTGGTTCGGTATGCCTCGCAGATTTCTCAACGCTATTTTGCAAGCTAAATTTGCTCTGGCCGGTATCGAATTTTCACGTTTTGTAGTGAACACAGCATTTGGTTTTGGTGGCCTGATTGATATTGCAAAAGATTTAAAACCAGTGATCCCGCATACTGGTGAAAAAGAAGATTTGGGACAAACATTTGGCACTTGGGGTATCCCGGCTGGGCCATATCTTGTTCTGCCGTTCTTCGGAGCATCCAACTTCCGAGACACCGCAGGGTTGATTGGTGAAGGATTTCTTCCACCTTCATTAAATCCAGTTTACTTGAACTATGCCTTGTTCGCAGCAGCACAGTTTAACATGCTGGATAAGCGCATTTCTGTGTACGAAAACATTGTAGGCACAGCTATTGAGCCTTACATTGCCTTGCGAACTGCATATGGTCAGCTTCGACAGGCGCAGATAGAGAACTAGAATAAATACACACAAAAAGGCTCTGCTTGAAATTTCAAGCAGAGCCTTTTTTTATAGATTACTAACCAAATAGTTATTGCCGTGATGCAATATTCTACCCTGAAAGTTACATAAGTTTACAAAGGTCAATCTGGTAAACAAAGCAACCGAGTTATCGACATTCAGCGTTACGTTACTGCTTCTTTAGCTGGTGTAAAGCTTGCCAAAACACACATATCCTTTTCAGCTCGCAGCCCATGAGGGATACGTAAATCCATTAAGACTATGTCGCCTTTGACTAGCGAATCTAATACGCCATGTTTTCCTAGCAATAAACCTTCACCGCTCAGTACAACCAGCATGGTTTCGCCCTCAGCCTCATAGGCTTGAACAGGCAATTCACTTCCTGCTTTTATATGCAGGCTTTTAATCTTTGCACCAGCGGATTCGTGTACCAGCCGCTCATGAACTTTTTCTGGATTGAATACTTCATTTTTTAAAATACTATATTTGCGCATAGGAGCCTCCTTTCCACTATCTAGTGTACTCGAAATAGCACCTATGCCGACAGTATATTACACTTGTTTCTGCTTAGATTGGAGGTGCAATGGTTACAACAAGGCTCATATCTTTTGAGGCTCGTACACCATGCGGAACTTTAATTTCGCAAATAAGAACATCACCGGCTGTAATACTATCCAGTACGCCATCTTTGCCTAAAAGCTCACCTTCACCGCTAAGAACAACCATAACAAGCTCGCCGTCTAAATTATGGGAATGCACAGGCATTTCCTGTCCAGCTTTCAAGTTAAAGTTCATTACTTTTACGTGTTCGGATTCATGCACCAGCTGCACATGCATTCTATCTGGGTTAAAGCTACGACTTTCAGGGATTCTATTTTTACGCATATGAAGGCTCCTTTGATTCAGTGTATGGTTCCACCCTAATGAATTGACAGTATAAGTATGTGATGGACGTCACGTTGCGTGTGTGACATTCATCACAGCTGTGCACCAATTTGTCAGCACGATACGATTTTTGCTATTTGACAATAATTCTACACAGGTATATCCGCATTTTCTTCGGAGACTGCTCCCCATATCTTTATTTTCACTCTTGGAGGCGTTGTGCTTATCACCGTTCTTTGCATACTTGTCGGCATCCCGTTGGGGTTCCTTTTCCGTAACAACAAACTTGTTGTTGATAATGTCACCCGCCTCACCATGTGGTCTATCTACACGTTGCTCTTTATGCTTGGTGTGACCACTGGATCAAATGAAACCATCGTCACTCAATTAAGCACCATCGGCGTGCAAGCTGCGTGCATTAGCGTCTTCTGCGTACTCGGTAGCGCAAGTGCTGTCTTCTTACTCGATAAATTTATTTTGAAAGGACAGTTCGATGAAAGGTAGCCTTATTATCCTGTCCTTTTTTATTGCCGGTTGCTTTGTGGGACACATGGAATCTGTACCTGCATGGCTGCTTAACGACTCCCTTTCAACATACACTCTTTATGCCCTGCTCTTTTTAGTAGGTATGTCGATCGGATTCGATTCGCGCTGCTGGCAAATTTTACGTCAGATGCACCTTAAAGTTCTGCTCGTGCCTGTTGCAATCATCATCGGAACAGCAGTAGGCTCTGTTGCCGCATGGTGTCTTATTGCAGATATGCCGATGCGCGACGTACTCGCCGTAGGTGCCGGCTTTGGTTACTATTCACTTTCTACTGTTATTATCACAAATCTGGGCGACCCTATTCTAGGTTCCGTTGCACTACTTGCAAACATTATACGCGAAATCATCACACTTTTATGCACGCCTATTCTTGTTCGCTTTTTTGGTAAACTTGCTCCTATTGCATCCGGTGGCGCAACAGCTATGGATACCACCCTTCCAATAATCGTAAAATTTACAAGCGAACGCTATGGCATCATATCAGTCTTTAGCGGCATGGTTTTAACAGTACTTGTTCCATTTATTGTAACTCTCATAATGACGTAGTACTTAAAAGTACTACACATATTTACTTTTTTGTATTTTTTCACGTAATTCAAGCGATTACCTGTTGACATTTAACGCTCACAACGCCAGTTTATAAGCGGGACGTTTATCAAACACAAATTTTTGCAAAGCAGGAGAATCCGATGCTAAAAAAAAATAGTTCTTGCGCTGGTAGTTGTTGTTATGACTGCTTCCTTCGCATTCGCACAAAAATCAATTGTGATTGCGCACGACGCAACTTGGCCGCCAATGGAATTTGTTGATCAAAACAAAAACATTGTTGGTTATTCTGTTGATTATTGTGATGCTATTGCCAAAGAAATGGGTCTTACCGTTGAACACAGAAGTGTTGCATGGGATGGCATTTTTGCAGGCTTAGTTGGCAGAAAATACGACATGATTTCTTCATCCGTATCCATTACTCCTGAACGTCAGAAAAAATTTGACTTCTCTGATCCTTACTTTGAAGTAACTCAGGCAGTAATTCTTCCAGCCGACGCATCCGGTGATTCTCTTGCAGATCTTAAAGGCAAAACTCTCGGTGGCCAGCTTGGCACAACCGGCGTTTTCATGGCTAAACGCGCTGAAGACGTTAATACAAAAGAATACGATGAAATCGGCTTTGCTATCGAAGCACTTTACACAGGTCGCATCGACGGCGTAATTTGCGATGATGCTATTGCAGCGGATTACGTACTCCGTAACCCTAAGTATGCTAAAAAATTCAAGCTCGCATTCATCGTTAAATCTGATAAGCCTGAGTACTACGGCTTCGTAGTTAAAAAAGGCAACAAAGAACTTCTCGAAACCCTCAACAAGGGTATCGCAGCAGTAAAAGCAAAAGGCATTGAAGCCGACCTCCGCAAAAAATGGATCGGACAATAAGAAGCCTTTAGACTTCCAATAAGGGACTGGTACTTATAGGGCGCCAGTCCTTTCTTTTTACTGTAAACAACAGCGATACACACTATGAGCGTAGAAAAAAAAGAAGTTCGCATTGCCGTCACGGACGGTATGCTTATCCCGTCCGGCAAAGACAAAAGTGTAGTAACAGCATGGACCATCTCGCTAATTTTTGCGATCAGTTCCATCATTTACCTTTGTGTAACTAAGCCGGACCCGTACCTAGATATTCTCAAATTCTTACCAGATGGGATTCTAGTTACATTTGAAGTGACAGTCAGCGCGATTCTGCTCACAATTCCTATCGGTCTTGCAACCGGCATGGGACGACTGTCCGAAAATAAAATTATCAACCTTATTGCCTCAACCTATGTAGAAATTATTCGCGGTATTCCACTTCTGGTTCAGCTGTTTTTCATCTACTATGCAATTGGTGAATTCATTCAGCTCCCAGACCTTGCCGCAGCTGTCATCGCCATGTCCGTTTGCTACGGAGCATACATGGGTGAAGTATTCCGCGCAGGTATTGATGCAATTGATACAGGACAAACTGAAGCAGCCCGCTCTCTTGGTTTGAACAAAACCGAAACCATGTTTATGGTAATTCTTCCTCAGTCCTGGAGAACTATTCTTCCACCTGTTGGTAACGAATTCATTGCGCTGCTCAAAGATTCTTCTCTTATCTCCATCCTCGCAGTTTCCGAATTACTGCGCCGAGGCAGAGAATACGCGTCCGTTACATTTAACTATTTTGAATGTTACCTTATGGTAGCGCTCATCTACCTTGTGATTACTCTGCTTCTTTCAAAAGCGGTAAGTATCATGGAAAACAAACTGAATTACTATGACGACTAATCCAATCATCCAAGTAGAAAACGTCTACAAGTTTTTTGGACAGCTCACAGCGCTTAATGATGTAAGCCTGAACATTGGTTCAGGTGAAAAAGTCGTTATCCTCGGGCCATCTGGTTCTGGTAAATCAACATTATTACGCTCCATCAATCGTCTTGAAAAAATAGACAAGGGTCACATCATTGTTGACGGTCAGGATATTACTACACCGGAATGCAATATCAACGATGTGCGTCAGGAGCTGGGCATGGTGTTCCAGAGCTTTAACTTGTTCCCGCATAAAACTGTGCTGGGCAACCTGACAATGGCTCCAATGCGTCTTAAAAAGATGTCGAAAGATGAAGCCGAATCCATTGCACTGGAGCTGCTGAAAAAAGTAGGTATCTCCGACAAAGCGCATGTATTCCCAGCCAAGCTTTCTGGTGGCCAGCAGCAGCGCGTAGCCATTGCACGTGCGCTCGCCATGAGCCCGAAGATTATGCTTTTCGATGAACCGACTTCTGCACTTGATCCGGAAATGATCGGTGAAGTACTCGACGTTATGACAAAACTCGCTAAAGAAGGCATGACTATGGTCTGTGTAACCCACGAAATGGGCTTTGCCCGCGAAGTGGCAGACAGACTCGTATTTATGGATCACGGCGAAATCATCGAACAAGGGACACCTGAAGAATTCTTCACCAATCCCAAGCATCCTCGACTCAAACAGTTTCTTGAGCAGATTCTATAATAAAAAAGGCCGGTTCTTCCGGCCTTTTTCTTTTTAGTATTCAGCTACCAACGCACTTACGACACTATCTTTGTTTTCATATCTCGCTTCATAAACGTCGCTACTATTTTGAAATGGGCGTCTTACAATTTTCTATAAGCTCTCTTCCAATACCAATCCGCTTTCAGCATACGTTTCGCTTCCTTCGAACTACAAAAAAAGCTGCCCTACTTCTGTAGGACAGCTCTTCATTACTGTTCAAGATAGAAAAATTACGCCAGTTTCTATATTTCAGAAGCCAACAATACGCCGAAGAAACAACTCATCAGCAAAGCTATTTAAGCATGTACCGTATGGTGTACCCAAATGAAGGATACGCCCAGAGCCATTTGGCGAGATCAGCCACTGTCGTCTTGGTTCTCATCGCAAAAGCAAAGATGTTGATTATCTCTTCAGAGTTATGTCCGTTTATGGTTGCACCGAGGATTGTATCATCATCTTTGGAAACAACAATCTTGTATGACGGATAAAGTTCACCAATTCTGCGATACTCTGACCACCCAGAGGCACTTCCTTCAAAAATCTTATAGGAGATATTCTGTGCCTGTGCTTCTTCTTCCCGCAGCCCTACCGAGCTTAACGGCGGATGCGTAAAGAGCGTGTACGGCACCACTGAGTAGTCTGGCTTTTCTTTGTTTCCATAAAGAAGATTGCTCGCGACCACCATTGCTTCCATTGATGCAACTGGGGTTAGCTCCATACTGTTTCCTACAACATCTCCAGCTGCGTACACGCGAGGATTTGAGGTGCTCTGCATAAATTCATTAACTTTTATGCCGCCCTTCTGATTGAGCTCAAGCTGACCTTTTTTGGGGTTCAATGCTTCTGCATGTGCAACGCGTCCTGCAGCAATAACAACACAGTCTGCTCTGAACTTAATATCGTCTTCACCCGCACAAAGTACAAGCTCATCACGATCTCGTTTAAGAGAGTTTGGTGGTAACATGGTATGGAACCGAACACCCATGTCACGGCTTGCCTCAATCATGCAGTCAACAAGCGATGAGTCAAACCGACGCAAAAATCTGTCACTGCGAAGTACTACATCAACCTGAGCACCAGAGATTGCCGCAACATTAGATAGTTCGAATGCAATAAATCCACCACCAATAAATACTATGCGTGACGGCAGTTCTTTCATTTCGAAAAATTCGTCTGTTGATGTCAACAGCTCGTGCCCGGGAAAATCGACTTCACGAGGAGTCGCACCAGCTGCAATAACAATTTTTTCTGGCTGATATTTTTGATTGTTAATGACAACGGTATCGGGTGAAGTAAAATGTGCTTTGCCGTGCACGCCAACAATTCCATGCTCCGCATAAAACTTTTCTACAAGGGACGGAATGGGATCACGCATTTCTGCCATTCCTGACATCATCTTTTCCCAATCAATCGTAAGGTCGCCGCGAAGCCCTCTATCTACCATGTGCTTACGGCGTAACGCGACGTTGGTTACATCAAACAGAAATTTTTTAGGTTCACATCCACGTAACGGACATGTTCCACCAAAGGGCTGATAATCTGCCACTACCACATGCTTGCCTTCCGCCGCACATGTTCGCGCAACAGATCCCCCTGCAGGGCCTGATCCAATTATGAGTACATCCGGCTTTTCCACTTTGGTCATGAACAATTCTCCTTACTCTGCAACTATTGACCTATAATCTTACCCATGAGCTTAGGTTTCTCAACTATTACTAAAGTTCTTTCTGTAAAACTATCTATTCTATAAACACATCAGGTTACAATAATCAGGCTGAATCAACTGAATAAAATAAGTGATGGCTGTTGGTTTTCCTGTATAAAAAGTAATGAATGCCTCTGTACTGTTAGAAGATTTTAAAAAAAGTGTAAATATTAATAATAACTATTCCAAATAAAACTTTTTTTGTGTAGAAGGTATTCAACAGACAAAAGCACTGCCCAATAGGGCTATAATATAAACTTTATTGTCAGGAGAATTCTCATGATTGAACGTTCCGGTGTCATCACTTTTCAGGGCAATGGTCTCACTCTCGAAGGAACCGCAGTGGAAGTTGGCGACCTTGCTCCAGACTTCTCCATACTCACAACTGACTTAGCTCCAAAATCACTTGCTGATTACGAAGGCAAGATTATTCTTCTTGTAACTGTCCCTTCCCTGGATACTCCGGTATGCGATGTTGAAGCACGCCGTTTTAATCAGGAAGCAGCAGATCTTCATGAAGATATTGAAGTACTGACAGTTTCAACCGACCTTCCATTTGCACAGGCACGCTGGTGCGGTGCTGCTGGTATCGAATCTGTTGAAGTACTTTCCGATCATAAAGATCTTTCACTTGGTCACGCTTATGGCGTCGCAATCAAAGAGCTTCGCCTCCTTGCACGTGCCGTATTCGTCATCGATCGTAACCATAAAATAGTATACTCCCAGATAGTTCCGGAAGTAACTGACGAGCCAGATTACAATGCAGCAATCAAAGCTGCTGAAGCAGTTTTATAAGCATACATCCTCTTTGGAAAAGCCCAAGGCCCCTGTTCGGAATATCCGGACAGGGGCTAAGCTGTGTGTATACGTTTTCACAGATAAATTTTTATTTTTCAGAAGCTCTTTCTTTGTAAAGCAAACTATTCCCATCTATTAGCCCCTCCCACACCGGAAAAACTGTCCATGTAACCCTTTCTAACGATGCAGTGTTGCATCTTTTTTGGGCCTTCCTATTGCCCCGACAGTCACAATTCTGTACTCTGCACGTGCATTTTAGAGAACGCCTTTATGTCTTTTCGCCAGAAACAAAGGGATTAAAATGGATATACTTGCAATACGTGACCACTTAATTGCAACGGTTATGCGCCGAATTGATGATTCAATAGGTAGCCGATCTGAGGCTCTTAGAGAATTTATGGACGTAACACTTCCAAATATTGAAAAAGATGCTTCTGCTGAGATTTCTCAGCACATTCCGACATTGCCGGATAATATTTACAAAAAATGGGCTGAGATGTTTGCAGACCGCATGTTGCAAACGGTTAAAACAGATCAACTTGAAGACATGTGTGACGACACAGAAGAAAGTAACGCAACCATCGCACTCGTGTATCTCATGTTCATGGAATCAGAGCGTATGGAAGAACAAATTGCTAACGACTTGTCAGAACTAGGTGTAACAGCCGGTAACACAGATGAAGTTGGTAATTTCCTTGGTGGCTATCTTCGAACAGCGCTGGGCGCGCGAAGTGAAGAGCAACCACGTTAGGACAAAACTCTTTCCACAAAAGCATATGAGCATAATTTTTGACAAGAATATGCAGGTATTCTTGTCAGTAGTTCAAAAAAAAGACCAAATTCCACACAGGGGTTTGGTCTTTTACATTGTTGCCGTGTAACCTAGCAACGAAACACAAATTCGTTCTTGTAATATCAAGCTACTTCAGTTCTACTCGCAGACCATCTGGTTCTGAGATAAGATGGACTTGATCTCCTGTTAAATTCAAATCGTGATCCATCCCTTGGAAGAGAGATGCACGCGAAGTCCACTCATCATTCACAAAGACTTCTTGTGCTCCGCCATTTGCCTCAAAACGTAACTGCGTGCCATCTTTAAGGGTAACCATTTCTGTTTCACGAAGAACTACTGGCAGATCTTTGTATGTAAACGTCATAACGTCCTCCTTTCCCATGTGGGCAATACGTTTTAACACCAGTAAGTAACTACTAACATACCATACGCACGAAAGAGAGCATTCCTTATAATGTCAAACTCACAAAAAATTATCGCGCAAGACCTTGACCTTGCCGAAAAGAACGTAGCTTCCGTACTCAATTTATTAGCAGAAGGTGCAACAGTTCCCTTTATTGCCCGCTACAGAAAAGAAGCCACAGGTTCGCTGGACGAAGTTGCAATTGCAGATATTCGCGACAAACATGACGTTCTGACAGCTCTCAATAAGCGTAGAGATGCCATCATATCAGCTCTCACAGAACGTGACCAGTTGACAAACGAACTATCAAGTGCCCTGCGAAAAGCCGGTGCCCTATCTGAACTTGAAGATATTTACCTGCCATATAAGCCCAAACGTCGTACAAAAGCACAAACAGCTCGCGAGCGCGGGCTGGAGCCATTGGCGAATCTTATTTTTGAGCAAGACAATTGCAAACTTGAATCGCTCGTTGCAGCATATATTTCGGATGAGAAAGATGTTCCGGACGCTGAGTCAGCCCTTAAGGGCGCACGCGACATCATTGCGGAGCGCATAAGTGAAGACACTCAAACGCGTACGGTATTCCGCAAAATCTTTGCCGTAAAAGGCGTATGTTCATCCAAGTTAGCACGCGGAAAAAAAGAAGATGAAGCTGCTACCTATAAGGATTACCTCAACTGGGAAGAACCAGTAGCGAAAGCACCAAGTCATCGTTTGCTTGCCATGTTCCGTGGCGAACAGGAAGGTTTACTCAGCCTCTCTATCAGACCGGACGACGGGGCAGCAATTACAGCACTCACCAACCATTTTGTTGGTTCCCGTAATGACTGCGGCAAACAAGTTGTCCTTGCCTGTGAAGATGCTTACAAACGCCTGCTCGGTCCTTCGCTCGAGAATGACATTCGCGGCGAATTAAAAACACGCGCTGACGTTGAAGCAATCTCCGTTTTTGCCTCAAATCTCCGTGAGTTACTACTCGGTGCTCCGCTTGGTCAAAAACGCGTACTCGCTCTTGATCCGGGATTCCGTACAGGAGCAAAGCTTGTATGCCTGTCTGAACATGGTGACCTGCTACACAACGAAACAATTTTCCCGACATCCGGTGCAGGCAAAGAAGCGCAGGCTGGCGAACGTGTGCAAGCACTTGTCAAAAAATTTAATATTGAAACAATTGCCATCGGTAACGGAACGGCATCACGTGAAACCGAAACATTCGTTCGTAATCTGAATCTCCCTGATGTGACCATCAACATGGTCAACGAATCCGGCGCGTCAATTTATTCCGCGTCTGCTGTTGCCCGTGAAGAGTTTCCAAACGAAGACATCACTGTCCGCGGTGCTGTTTCAATCGGTCGCCGTCTCATGGACCCACTTGCTGAACTCGTAAAGATTGATCCGAAATCGATCGGCGTTGGACAGTATCAGCATGACGTAAACCAGACTGAACTCAAGAAATCACTCGACGATGTTGTAGCCTCTTGCGTTAACAGTGTTGGTGTAGAACTGAACACAGCCAGCAAGGAATTGCTCACACATGTGTCGGGTCTGGGTGCTGTTTTAGCGCAAAACGTAATCAACTATCGCACAGAAAACGGTGCCTTTACGTCACGAAAAGAGCTCCTTAAAGTTGCCCGACTTGGACCTAAAGCATACCAGCAATGTGCAGGTTTCTTGCGAATTCATGACGCAAAAAACCCGTTAGACGCATCAGCGGTGCATCCGGAATCATACAAAGTGGTTGAGCAAATTGCGAAAGATTTGGCTTCGAGCCTCCCCGATCTTGTTGGAAAGTCCGATCTTAAATCTAAAGTGCAGCTCCAAAGCTATGTCACAGACACCATCGGTCTACCGACACTTAACGACATTGTAAGTGAGTTAGCACGTCCCGGACGTGACCCTCGTGAGCAGTTTACCGAGTTCAAATTTGCCGATGTTCACAAAATTTCTGACCTATACGAAGGCATGATGCTACCCGGAATTGTTACAAATGTGACCAAGTTTGGTGCATTTGTGGACATTGGAGTACATCAGGATGGCCTCGTTCACATCTCACAACTTGCTGACCGTTACGTCAGTGATCCATCAGAAGTTGTGCGAGTTCAGCAAAAAGTAACCGTAAAAGTGCTTGAGGTAGACGCGCCTCGAAAACGTATCTCACTCAGCATGAAAGATCTCGATAAATAGCCTTAGCAATCTGCAATGGTTGGTATACAACGGCTCTCTTTAGCCTTATAGCGGGATTCCTCGAGTCAAACAGTGTCTAACTGATGTGCTTATGTATAAAACAAAAAAAAGCCCACTGAATATCTTCAGGGGGCTTTTTTTTATTTCTGTGTGAGCTAATGCTTATTCAGCGTTAGCATCCTGTTCGCGAATCTCAACGCGTCGGATTTTGCCGGAGATGGTCTTTGGCAATTCCTTTACGTAGTTAATGATACGCGGATATTTGTACGGTGCAGTCACTTTCTTTACATAGTTCTGCAGCTCTTTCGTAAGTTCTTCAGACTCAGTGTAGTCTGGAGCCAGCACTACGGTTGCTTTCACAAGCTGTCCACGCAGATCATCCGGCACGCCGGTAACTGCGGCTTCAATAACAGCTGGATGCGCAATAAGAGCGGATTCAACTTCAAAAGGTCCAATACGGTATCCTGAAGACTTAATAAGGTCATCCACACGACCTAAGAACCAGAAATAACCGTCTTCGTCCATCCATGCTTTATCGCCGGTATGATAGTAACCGTCGAACATAACAGATGCAGTTTTTTCTGGATCTTCAAGATAACCTGAGAACAAACCGACTGGAGCACCGTCTGAAGTTTTTACGCAGATTTCACCTTCCTGACCTGGATTGCAGATGTTGCCTTCAGCGTCCATCAGTACAACATCCCAGCCCGGTGCAGGTCTTCCGATGGAACCCGGCTTTGCTTCCATGCAAGGGAGAGTAAGGATTTGCAGAGTCGTCTCTGTTTGTCCGTACCCTTCATAAATTGGTAGTCCGGTCATTTTCTGCCACTCAAGGAATACGCTGTCGTTCAATAGCTCGCCTGCTGTTGTGCAATGGCGTAATGCTGACAAGTCGTACTTAGAGAGATCCTGACGGATGAGAAAGCGATATACGGTTGGAGGTGCACAGAAGGTGGTAACTTTATGTTCTGCTATCTGCTCAAGCAACGCAGCTGGTTCAAACTTTCCACGGAAATCCCATACGAACACGGCGGCACCAGCCATCCACTGTCCGTAGAATTTACCCCAGACTGCTTTACCCCAACCTGTGTCTGCCAGAGTCAGGTGCAGATCACCTGGTTCCAAATCATGCCAGTGAGCACCAGTTACGTAATGTCCCATTGGATAGGTGTGCGTGTGTTCAACCATTTTCGGCATGCCGGTTGTACCGGATGAGAAGAAAATGAGCAGCGGATCATTGCCACCTGAATTACGTTCTGGATCTTGCGGGCGAGGGAACTCTGACGGACCAGATGCAACAAGTTCATCGTATGCATGCCAGCCATCTGCAACTGAATCACCACCAGCCTGCACAAGACAGGTCAATGAAGGACAAGTAGCACGTGCAGCTTCAACACGGTCCGCCACGGAATCTTCGACGATCATACCGCGAATATTGGCGCGACGAACACGGAAATCAATATCTTTTACAGTCAACTGTGAAGGAGACGGAACTGGTACAAGCCCAAGCCTATGGCAAGCAAGCATGGACACCCAGAACTCAACTCGGCGATACAGAATAAGCATTACTCTGTCGCCTTTTTTGAGCCCTTGTATTTCTAAGGCACCAGCAAGCTTTGCGGATTGCTCCTGAAACCATGCAAATGAGTAATCGTTGCGCGTGCCTGCATCATCAACATGCACCATCGCAAGACGGTCTGGATCTTCATCAGCGATGGAATCCAAAACATCAAATGCAAAGTTAAAATTATCAGGAACACTTAGAGAAAACTCGTGCACAAACTCTTCATAGCTGGAACTGGAAAACTTTTTCATCACTCTATCCTTATCCCTTTTGGGGATACCATTCACCACCAGAGGTGGTATTAACGTAATAACTTTTGACAACATCCCCTGTGTCATGTCCCCTTCCGGCGTGCATTTGCACTTGCGGGGGTGCAGCAGTTCAATCACTGCACCGGAAAGAAACTAGCTAATAACGTCAAGAAAGGTTGCTGGTTCACCATCTAAGCCACGCAGTGCATGAGCAATACGTGAATCAAAATAAATGGAGTCACCTGCTTCTAGCTTATGGCGTTTCTGATCAAGCCATACTTCCAACTTGCCTTCGAGCAGGTAAATGAATTCCTGACCGCTATGCTCGTTCCAAGTAAGCTCGTTTAAATCTTTTGCAGGAACAGTTACGAGGAACGGCTCCATCTTTTTATTAGTAAAACGTGCAGCAAGGTTGAAGTAGTCGTAATCAACTCGACGTTCAACGCTAAGGCCTTCACCTTTTCGCACGAGTGTGTAGTCATGAAGATGACCTTCCTGACCGGTGATGAGTGACGTAAGGTCAACACCACAGATTGTTGCTACGTCTTTGAGATAGCTAACAGGAATTTCGGTTTCACCCTCTTCGTACAGTGCTACGGTATCGGGCTTTACTCCTACTTTTTCGGAGAGCTCTTCTACCGTCATGTCTACTGCTTCACGAAGACCGAGTAATCGGGGAGCAATATCTTTATATGCTTTATTTTCGTGCATATTTCCTCCAAACTGGCAATGCAATAACTTGCTCTGAGCAGAGCTATTACATTTTTGTTAAAAAGCAAAGCTTTTCTTCCTCTACCAATCCGTCAGTGTTGCAATCAGTTACGTACAATAGCCAATGGGGATGTAAAGCAAAATGCTTTAAATTGTACACTCCTGAAAAACAAAAAAGGCGCGTGCCGCATCGAGCGGTACGCGCCTTATCACAAACAAGACTTACGACCCCCGACTAGTTTCAGGGGGCGGAAATTCGTCCATTCTTTTCGATCATCTTCACTGTATTAGACACCTGACGACCAGTCGGTGTACTACGGCTCATTTCCCGTTCAAGATTTGTAATACCTTTCAACACTGTTGAATGGCGACGGTTAAACTGCAAACCAATCTGCTTCAAAGAGAGATCGGTATGCTTACGAGCAAGGAAGAAGATGGTGTTGCGCGCTGTTACCAGCTCACGCTTACGGCTGCGTGAGTTAAGCTGATCATATGAAAGATCAAAACAGCTACAGACACAACGTACAATTGAGTCCATGTTCATGATGACTTCACGGGATGCGTAATGTCCGATGACGTCCCATGCCATGTCCATAGAAATACGTTCGTTCAGGATACGTGCTTTCAAGATGAGGTTGTGTAAGCAGCTCTCAATCTGACGTACATCCGAATGAATGTTTTCTGCAAGCAAATCAGTCACGTTTTCTGGCAAATCGACCTGATAAAGACGTGCTTTCTTGCAAAGAATATCGCGGCGGGTTTCAAAATCCGGTTTATCAATAACAGCAAGGAATCCTGAGCAGAAACGGGAAACAAGCTGGTTATCTACGTCTTTTAAATCACGCGGGGCAAAAGAACTGGAAAGTACAACGCGGGAACCGCGGGACTGCAAAGATTTAATTGTTGCAAGAACTTCGTCCTGCATACGTTCTTTACCCTGAAGGAAATGAATATCTTCAAGCAACAGAAGGTCAATGTCACGGTAGCGTGTTTTGAAACGTTCTGTGTCACGATGTTTAAGGGAAGTTACGAGACCTGTAGCAAACTCTTCAGCGGTAAGATATTCAACTCTTGGGTTGATACGGTTGCTATGCTTACAAAGCTGTCCGCCAACTGCCTGCATGAGGTGAGTTTTACCAAGTCCCGGTGCAGAACTCAAAAAGAGTGTGCTGCAAGAAAGAGAATCGCGTGTAATTCCCTGTGATGCGGCGAAAGCAAGGTCGTTGCTCGGCCCCACTACAAAACTGTCGAAATCAAATCGCCAGTCAAGGGCTTTAGAAACCAGCGTACGTTCTACAGGAAGCTGCTGCTGAACAACTCGTTTATTGTCAGCACCAAAGAGCACAGGAGCAGACGTGGTCTGAGGTTCAGACACACGTGCAGCTTTAGGCGCAGAGGTTTGAGCTTGAGCTTTCGGCTTTACAATAGCTTTAGCGGCACCGGCAACAACAGTAATAGTTGGACGTTCACCCATAACAGAAGTGGCAGCTTCCATAATATCGTTCACCAGGCGCTCACGCACCCAAGAAGCAACGAAATCATTGGAAGCTGTCAGCCGGATGGTTGTACCATCGACTTCAGCGTGTAGTGGTGAAATCCATACTTTGAAAATGCCGGGGTTAAGGCTTTCTTGTAGAATTTCTCGGATTTGGCCCCAAATATCAATCATGGGGATGTTCCTACGTTCTTTCATGCTATTCCGCAATTCGAGTTAAACCAGTGATACCTGTTAGTCTCTACACAGGTGCTATCATCCGGCTAAGTTTAACAATATCTCGATTTATCTACCTTTTTTAGCAAAACACTATTTTCAGGCGAATTATTCGACGCACGGACAACAAGTGTTGGCGCGGTAGACTTTATAGTTTCCACAGTTTTGTGGAAAAGTTTTCCACAATTAGTATTGTCGAAAACTGAAGAATTCGCCTTTTAAAGCTAATATTCGGAAAAGGCAATCATTTGACGCACTTTTTATTCTAGCTTTTTTGTAAAAAAGTATGTGAAAGTCGCACTACAATGAAACTTCCACTATAAATACAAATCGAAACAATAAGTTTTTACAACGTGTTATAAAACAACCAAGCTATTACGGCATCTGTTTTTTTATTCACACATTGTAAATAGCAAATATACAACCAGCCAATATAAGGCGGTTATAAGCGGTGTGACCCGATTAGTTATGGAAGCGGGTAACGACCGCAGGTGAACTTCTCCCCTTCAGGGCAGTACTTCAACTTCTCACAGCGAGCACCCGCATCTTCGAAGACACACGGCAACACGTCGCGACAAATTTTAAGCATCTGGTCTGCTAACCCTCTGATTTCCCACTGAGCTCGAGTGCAACAACGGTGCTCAAAGAAGTTAATAAGGCTTCGACAGTTCATTGTTACTACAATTTTGGATTCTGTGGCTTGCGGCAATACAAAGCGAGCATCTTCTTTTGCCTTCTCGCCTCGTCCGTTATCTTCAAGAATTTGTTTCAATTCTTGATACGCATCACCGACTTCATCTAATAATTTTTCAAAGCGCGCTTTTGCTTCTGGAATCTTCGCAAAAGCAGGCGGCAAAATGTAGTCAAAATCGCTTCCGTCAACATAGCGCTGACTCTGCTGGGAGAACGACGCAATACGATGGCGCACAAGCTGGTGTGTTAATGCGCGAGAAACACCTTCTATAGCAAATGTAAACGACACATGCTCAATAGGGCTGGCATGACCTGATTCCATAACCTTACGGATAAATGCAGCTTGTTTTTCAGCGGAGATATCTCCGTCAACAAGCTTGGTATGCATATCACCTACAAATCCTGCATGGTAGCACTGTCTGAATGCTGCATAAATAACTGCCATTGGATCTGGAGTTGTGGCAACAAGTTCTACCCTGCATGTTTTCTGAGGCATATTTTCTCCTAGGTTATGTGTTCTCGGCACTATCCTATGCCAGAAATTTTAAATGACGATACGCTTTAGCCGTTGCTACGCGGCCACGATGCGTACGCTTAATAAAACCACATTGGATCAGGTACGGCTCGTAAATATCTTCAATCGTCTTAACATCTTCAGAACAAGCAACCGCCAGCGTCTTAGCGCCAACTGGGCCACCGCCATAATGTTCAATAAGAACACTCAGCAGCTTTCTGTCCATCTGATCAAGGCCGCTTTCATCAACGTCCATCATCTTTAACGCACTGCTTGCAAGCTCTACATCAACAATTCTACCACCTTGCACAGTTGCAAAATCGCGAACTCGACGCAAAAGTCTATTGGCAATACGAGGCGTACCACGGGAGCGACGACCAATTTCTAAAGCGCCGTCCGGTGCTATTTCTACGCCTAAGATGCGTGCAGTACGGGTGACAATTTTTGAGAGCTCTTCCGGGGAGTAAAACTCCAATCGGCAGATTACGCCAAAGCGATCGCGCAGCGGTGAAGACAATAATCCGATGCGGGTTGTGGCTCCTACCAGAGTGAAGGGTTCCAAGTCAATCTTTACAGTACGTGCTCCCGGCCCCTGTCCGATGACAAGATCAAGCTTGAAATCTTCCAAAGCAGGATACAGCACCTCTTCAACACTGATAGGCATACGATGAATTTCATCCACAAACAAAATATCGTTCGGACCTAAGTTCGTCAAAATTGCTGCTAAGTCACCACTACGCTCTAAAACTGGCCCCGAGGTAGAAACAATATTAACCCCAAGCTCTTCAGCCATAATCTGGGATAATGTTGTCTTACCAAGCCCTGGATTACCATAAAACATGGTGTGATCCATAGCCTGCCCACGGGTTTTAGCAGCTTGAATGTATACTTTTAAATTTTTGCGCAGCTCTTCCTGACCAATAAAGTCATCAAGAGACGAAGGACGAACAGATTCATCCATGCAGATATTTTGGTCAGTATCCATTCCTATCCCTTTGCAAGAGCTTTAAGGGCACTACGCAGAGCACTACCCACATCGAGATCCGGCTCATTTTTCAAAATAGTTTTGAGTAACGGCGCAGCTTCGTCTTCGCCGTAGCCAAGGTTAGCAAGGCCATCCAAGGCGTCACGGTACACACTAGTTGCAGGCGCATCACCTTTGCCGGATACAACAGGCATTTCGTCCACTTTCAGCTTGTACTTTAATTCAAGAAAAATATGCTGTGCGCCTTTTTTGCCAATGCCGGAAACCTGCGTCAGCGCATTAATATCTTCTTCAAAAACAATACGACGCAGATCATCAGGACGGTACACAGACAAAACGCCCAGAGCTGTTTTTCCACCAACTTTTGAAATGGAAATCAACGTGGTGTACATCTGGCGCTCGTCCCATGACTCAAAACCATACAGTTCCAACGCGTCCTCACGCACAACGGTGTACGCGAATACTGCGATGTCGCCGCCTTTAGCAGGTACACGGCTCATAGTATGGGCTGGCAAACGGACTTCGTACCCGACACCGCCTTCGGTGACGATGATGACACTCTGCTCTGTTACCTCTGCAATTTTACCTTCGAGATATGCGATCATAATATATACTTTGAAGAAATTTTTTGTATGAATTGAACCGGAAACAGCAGCATTGCACCAGCAATCAGCAACCGCTTCCGACTATCAAGTGTCTATTACCCAAGACGCTTCAATAAATAAAGCTGGTTTTACATTTGAAAGAAGCATTTTACGTTGTGACTGGCAAAGACAAATTGCCTCAGGCACGGCTTTTCAGCGGTACAGTTTGACCGTTGGCGTGTCTGCGACGCTTTTTTTGTCTGCGACGCTGCCTCCGGCGGCCAGAGAACCTTTTTGAAAAAAGGCTTCTCTGGACTCTCCAAAAACTTTTATCTGCGAGGTCAGCACGTTTTTTACGTAACCTCGCGGCTTATGCGCCACTACCTTTTGTATTGGAGAAATTTGATTCAGATAATTTTGCACGGTCAACATTATCGTTTCCGTTTTATACACAAAATCACGCGCCTCATCTTCCAATACCACAGTATATTTATGAAAGCACGTAGTTAGAATCTAGAAGCATAGCCTAAAGATATTTTGTGTAACGACTTGTATTGAGATGACAAACTGCGGCAGCAAGAGCATCAGAGGTATCCAGCGCCCATTTAGGTTGCTTTACACCTAGGATTTGAGCCACCATAAATGCGACCTGTTCTTTAGCTGCACGGCCACCACCGACGATAGTTTGCTTAATTTTGGTAGGCTCATAGCTAAATACTTCCACATCATTCGCAGCACACGCAGCAAGAGCTACCCCACGAGCCTGACCAAGCTTTAGTGCAGACGCTGGATTTTTAGCCGTAAATACGTTCTCCACCGCCGCAACGGTCGGTTTATGCAATCGTACTATCGCGTCGAGTTCTTTGAATATTACCCCCATTCGACGCGCAAAATCCTTATCTGTAGCGCGGATGGCACCACAGTCTACCAATTTCACCACGCCGGAAATCTCTTCTATCACGCCCCACCCCATCACGCGGGAACCGGGGTCAATGCCAAGCACTCGATTAACAGTCAAAACGTACTCCACTGTTCATTTAATGATGTATTCTAAACACTGACTATGAAGTCTTGCTAACATTACGTCCATAAATGTTCTGTACAACTTCAAATTAGAACACACCAATAAAAAAGGAGAGAGTTACAAACTCTCTCCTTCCTATAATTCATTCTTTGCAATTACGGAAACTTGCTTAAAGCCTAAACTGACTTCAAAAAACAAAGTTGCTCGTATAATCGCAGTCAAGAGGGCGTCCCTCTTGCGGGGATGCAAGGGGCTGGCCCCTTGCCCGCCGGAGGCACAAACACTCCAGCGCCGCAGGCATAAAAAGCCCGCGTTGTGAACAGCTGACACTTACTCAGCGTTAAGTTCAGCCATTACGTCGTCAGAAACGTCCATGTTGGTGAACACGTTCTGTACGTCGTCATTCTCTTCAAGAAGGTCGATAAGACGGAGCATTTTTTTTGCGCCTTCAACATCGAGCTCGATAGTATTCTGAGGGATTTTTGCCATTTCAGCAGATTCGATTGTGATGCCAGCTGCTTCGAAAGCGGCGCGAACTGCTTCCATGTCAGTTGGTTCACAACGGATATCCCATTCTTCATTTTCTTCGATAATATCTTCTGCACCAGCTTCAAGACCGATATCCATTACCTGTTCTTCAGTAACAGCATCTTTCTTGATAATGACCTGGCCTTTGTTATCGAACATCCAAGCAACGGAACCAGCTTCGCCCATGTTACCATTACCTTTGTTCAAGGTGTGGCGCATTTCAGCAACGATACGGTTTTTGTTGTCAGAAGCAACTTCGATAAGAATAGCTACGCCACCGGGGCCGTATCCTTCATAGTTAATTTCATGGATATCGCCACCAGCGAGTTCGCCAGTACCTTTTTTGATTGCGTTATCAATCTTATCTTTAGGCAGGTTTACTGCCTTAGCAGCAGCAATAGCAGAACGAAGACGCGGGTTGTTAGCAATATCGCCACTTACTTTAGCAGCAATGATGATCTCTTTTGCTGCGCGAGTGAACTGCTTAGAACGAACAGCGTCCTGACGACCTTTACGATGCTTAATGTTAGCCCATTTACTATGTCCAGCCATGATTCCTCCTTACGTCGTTGCAGCTAACGCACTGCAACTGGAACAATAAAAATAAATACACCCACAACCATTCTGGGTGCCAAAAATCAAAGGGAGCCGACTTAAAATTAACGACTAGTATTCGTATTCGAATTTTTTTCCGTTAAATCCAAGACCAACATAAAAAGTTTCCTTGCTTTCATCACGTGAGCTTTTAGGCTTAAAAGCCTTCACAGTTTTGAAATACTTACGCATGCTTTTTGCGTACTGTTCTACATCAGGTCCCATAAATATTTTTACAATGAAGCTGCCTTCAGGCTTAAGGCAATAGCAAGCCACGTTAAGCGCTTCGAAACAAAGCTCGGCAGAACGAGCTTGGTCTGTAAATTTATGGCCTGTTGTATTAGGCGCCATATCGCTGATCACAACATCAAACGGCATGATTTCAGCAAGTACGTCTTCAAATTCCTGAGAACGCTCAAAGACGTTTTCCTGCATAAAGCGAACGTTCGATGGAAAGACTGTTTCAGTAGTCTGAATATCAGCACCGATAACAAGTCCTTGCGCACCAACTTTCTCAGCAGCGCCTAAAGACCAGGAACCTGGAGCAGCGCCAAGATCAAGCACCTTCATGCCCTTGGAAAAGATAGCAAAACGCTTATCAATTTCTTTCAGCTTATATACTGATCTTGCAGGGTAATTATCTTTTTTCGCCTGCAAGAAGTAATGATCACGATATTTTTTCATAATAAAACCTGTGCATTTGTACAGTAAAGCGCAGTCAACGCCAAGCGACTTAAAACCAAAAGTCGTAGTATATTACAATGCTGCCATCATATGGTGGTAAAAAAGCAGCACAAATGTGGTTGATGCGCGTAGTCACATAAAAAGAGTTCCTTAATGTGACAAGTAATCCGCAATGGATGTAAAGGGAAAGTGAAATTTCTGCAAGTTTAACGCTACCGAGCGTTCAAAGCTGCAAATTTAGGATTCAACCGCAACCCTTCAATAGCGATGCGGGCACATGCCTCTGCATCTGAACCAGCGTGGTGATGCTGAAGCGTGATGCCTAAATGACCGGATACGGTATTCAACTTGTGGTTTACTAACCCCGGCCACACTTGCCGTGCTAACTTAACAGTGCACAAAAAACGCTCATCCGCTACTGGCATTCCGGCCGCATTAAGGCAGGCTGAAAGAACAGAGCGGTCAAATGATGCATTGTGTGCTGCCACAAAATCCACCCCTTCGAACAGTGGAGTGAACTGCGGCCAAATATCTGCAAACACAGGCTCGTTCTCAACATCTTTCCAGCGGATATTATGCACGCGTACGCAGAACGGGCTGAAAGTGCTTCGCGGCGGCTGAACCAGACGGTACAGGCTATCTACAATCTCACCATCTTCTACACGCACAACCGCAACAGCGCAGGCACTGTCGCGTTTAGCATCAGCTGTTTCAAAATCGATCGCGGCGAATGTTCCTTTGTATCCAGACATATTATTTGCCCCAAGGAAGTACGGGAACCGTGGAAATTGAGTTTTTAGGCGAACCTTCTACCACACGGTCACTATAGGAGAGGTACACAAGCACATTTCGCTTAGCATCGTAGAAACGCACAACCTGCATTGTCTTAAAAAGCAATGAAGTGCGTTTTCTAAATACGTCTTCACCATCTTCTTTACCAGCTCGTATGCGTGCCGGAATATTAATCGGCCCAATTTGAACACAATCAACAGAAGCATCTGATGTATCTGTCGCAATCCCTAATGACCCACTTACTCCGCCTTTTTTTGCACGGCTCAAATAACAGGTCACCCCGTCAATATCTGGATCATCGAAAGCTTCAATAACAATTTTATCGTTAGCTCCAAGCACCTTAAATACCGTGCTCACGGAACCAATCTCTTCTGCTACAGCAACAGAATTCATACCAAGCACAATTGCCATGCTCAGTAGTATCGTACGTAATTTCATACGTTCTCCTCTCCGAATAAATTCAAGACAGCGATTCAACCGTAAAAAAGGCATTTTTGCAAGCTTTGCGCGTTTTCCGATACAGGTTCTACCGTATCATTGGAGTTTTTTTTAGTTGATGTACACTGAAACCATATATGCCCTCTGTGTGAAACCTTCGTCTGTATGCAGGTTATATCCACACAATATTTTACGAGAACAACTAAACAAGGAGATTACCATGCTCCCGGAAATTAATAAGATTCTTCTTGCTACTGACCTATCCGATGATGCCGGAGCCGCTCTGCGCTACGCCATCAGTCTGTCAGAAAAATATAATGCCGAACTCATTATGCTCCATGTACTCCCAGACATGAAAGATCAGGTGTACCTGAACTCCGGATTCGACTTTGCTGCTGTATATGATGATAAGACATTAAAAGTACTACTTGATGCAGGCGCCGAAAAAGCAAAAACAACCGTTGCCAGCCTCATGCAAGAGCAATGTGATGAATTAACTGAAGGCAAATCACAATGTGCAAACATTAAGCTTACGCCAATCATTTCTTCCGGCAGTGCAGTTAAAAAAATTACGGAACACGCAAAACAATGTGACCTAGTAGTTATGGGAACCAAAGGACACAGCAAAATTGGCGGTATTCTCGTTGGTAGCGTAGCACAAGGTGTTATTGCCAAAAGCCCTACGCCGGTACTTATTGTTCGTTCAGCATAACTTTCAGATTATCGGAGATAGCCATGCTGCCTCAAATTCGAAAAGTCTTGTATGCAACAGATCTTTCCGAGCCTGCTAAAAATGCTCTTGGGTATGCGTTATCCATTGCAAAAGTATATCAGGCAGACCTTCTGCTACTGCACGTTATTCCAGATTGGGCACGAAATGTAACTCTAGGTTCCGGTCTCGACTTCGCTACTGTTTATGACGAAGACACCTGGCTCAAAATTAAGGATGATGTTCTGAAAGCCAGCATGAAGCATGCAAAGGAACGTATTGAATCTGCCTACGTGCATTACAAGTATGAATTAGAGGCAGCAGGAGTTGCCACCAGTGTGCATGTGCATACCGGACATCCTGTCAGCACCATTCTACAATTTGCAAGTGAAGTAGATCTGATTGTTATGGGAACATACGGGCATTCCCGAATCGGCAGTTTTTTTGCTGGTAGTGTCGCTCAGGGCGTTATTGCCAAATCCAGCACTCCAGTCATGGTTGTACATTTAGAGAAAAATGGAACAGCCAACCCGTTGTAATATTCAGCCTCAATGAAAAGAGGGTAACGCACTGCGCGCTACCCTCTTTTTTTTCTACATGGATACCAATTTCAACAATTCACTGTTCTTCGTTAACTATCTGCGTAGATCGTCGCTACAAACCATTCATACACCACAAGGCAATATTGCTAGCAAAGCTTCGCGCCTAGTGGCACATCCTTGTCCACCCCGCATAAAACTATCTCGCCATCTTCATCCGCAAAGCCAGTTACAAGACATTCAGACATAATAGGGCCAATCTGTTTTTTTGGAAAATTTACCACAGCCATTATGAGCCGCCCTACCAACTCTTCCGGTGTATAATGCTTTGTAATTTGTGCGCTGGATTTTCGCAGTCCGAGTTCTTCTCCAAAATCAATCTGCATTACATAAGCAGGCTTACGCGCCTCTTTAAAAACTTCGGCAGAGAGGATTTTACCCACGCGCAATTCAACTTTTTCAAATTCATTCCAAGTAATTGTTTCCATATCTACCTCTCCTCTTTTGTTTCTAACGTAAGCTTTCCACCGATTGATGCTGCAATTATGACCATCATCCCCACAACAACCTGCCAAGAGACTGCCTCTCCGTGCACTACCGCCACAAGCAGAACTGCAAGAGGTGGCGTCAAATAACTCAGGAAGCCAATAACAACCATATTGCCTCCTCTTACAGCCTGACTCCACAAGTAGAAAGAAAGCCCCAGCGGTACGCATCCCAAGTAGATAGCAGCAAAAATGTTTTGTGAGGACGGGAACGGCTGAGCGGGACTACTCATATATAGCATTGCAGACAATACAGCAGCATACACAGTAAATGCTGTCATGGGGTTCTGCCTGCCCCTAAGGTAAGACAAGCCTACTGAAAAACTTGCCCAAATAAGTCCACATGCAAGAGATAACATATACCCCTGCATATACTGTATACTTATGACAAGTTCTTTCCCCGCTGCAATGACTAATGCCGCTCCCGCCATTCCTGCAATTGCCGTCAGGAGTATGCTGAATTTCAATTTCCTGAAGAGCAAGACGGCAGAAAAAACGACGATCCAAAATGACCATGTGGTCGTTAAAATAGCTGCTTCTGCAAGCGGAGTATTGTTAAGGGCGTTGTAATATACATAGTGATACCCAAATATTCCCCACAGCCCTAACAAGGTTACTTTCACATCGGGGATGTATATTTTAAATGATCGGGTAAGCAGAACATCCTGTGCATATAAAAACAATGCTGCACTGGTAAAACTGATTACAAGAAGCGTCTCAATACTCATACCTTTCAAGCCGGAACCGGTAGCTGCCGGCAGGCTAGCCCAACACAAAATCGCTCCGAATGCGTACAGATAATATTTCATAAAAAAAATCCCCTTGGCTTTGTTCATGAAGAATAAGCAAAGGGGATTGTATCGTCTTGAATAAAACTGACACGATTACGGACTACACAAGCAATCGCTGCTTCTTGTATTGTCCCGGAGTAACGCCATATCGTTTCTTAAACTGTCGCGTAAGATGACTTTGGTCAGACAAACCTACCTGCATTGCGGCATCGGAAAGAGCTACACCACCGTCTATAAGACTACGGGCTTTTTCCAAACGCAGTTGCGTAAGGTATGCATGCGGGGTCATTCCTTTTTGCAAGCGAAATAACCGAATCAAATGAAAGCTTGTACAGCCGAGCATTGTTGCAAGTTCTTCCAACAGAATGGGGAAATCGAGATGCGCATGAAAGTACTCAATAGCAATTGAAACACGTTTGTCCCCCATATCCCGCACCGGCTTGAGACTCCGCCCCCCGCATTCAATAAAAAATCGGGAGAAGGTGTTGAGTACAAGTTCATCTGCTTGCAAATCGTCCTGTACGCCAAGCATGTACTCATGGAAAATAGTAAGATTTTGCCACAGCCCTGCGTGTTCTAAAACTCTATTTCCCAGCGGAGCCACATATTCTGTTTCGTAGATATGCGTATACTGCTGCTGAAAAAATTCTTCCGTACAGTAAAAACTTCGTAAATGGCTGTCGTGTTCATCACAGGATCGGTTAGCGTGGGGTACTCCCGGTTCAATCAAACTGACAGCACCCGTCTGTAATAGTTTGTTGCCACCATTCACCGTATAGTGTTCACCAGTTTTTGAATTAAGCCACAGCACGTACGCATCATGTAAATGTTCACGAAACTGATGCCCTCCAGCACAGGAGAGAATCTCCAGTCCGGCATATCGTGATGGTGGATACACTATTTTCATACATTCAATCCTAATCACTTTCCCCAGCAAGAAGCAAGGGGCGCAACAGACCATAGATAATAAAAAAATCTGCCCTCTCAGGCAGATTTTTTTATTCTAACAACTTGTTACCATGTACAGTTAGACCGCTGAGGAGATTTCACCCTTCAGTGCTCTATCTTCTTCCACCATCCCTGCTACTTTTTCAGTAAGCCGCAGAAGCTGGTTAGAGAAACTGGCTTCATTATCGTACCACGCTACCAGCTTAAGCATTGTTCCATCCTGAAGTGCAGTCAACTGCCCATCAACAACAGAACCAAACGTGGAACCATTAAAATCGCATGAAACAAGCGGTTCTTCTGTGTACCCGAGATGCTCGTTTGCTGCTTCACGCAGCACCTTGTTCACAGCGTCTACAGTGGTCGACTTTTCCAGTTCGAAAACACAGTCGATCATTGCCACACTTAATGTAGGAACACGGAAAGCAATCCCCTGCAGTCTTCCTTTCATGTCCGGAATAACTTCTGCCACTGTTTCTGTAGTACCTACAGGGGTGGGAAGCATATTCATGTGACACGCACGGGCGCGACGAAGATCTGGGTAATCATCATCCAGCAGCATCTGACGTTGCGTAGCCGGATGGATGGTTGTCATGTACCCTCGTTTCACACCAAAATGCTTATGCAATTGATGCAACGGGAGTGCCAGACAGTTTGTGGTACACGATGCATTTGAAATAATGTGGTGGTCCGCGCGCAAATCCTGCTCGTTTACACCCATAACAATAGTTACATCTGCCGATGGCGCAGGACAGGCAACAATCACCTTTTTAGCGCCACTAGCCATATGTTGCTGACAATGTTCGCGGGCTGCAAAACAGCCTGCCGCTTCTATTACGATGTCACACTCGCTCCAGTCCCACTCATGATGAGCTTTCTGGGTAGCGGACACAAAAGAGTCGTTCAGCATAAAGCCGCCCTCAACACTTTTGGCATCCATAAAACGACCATGAACAGAATCGTACCGTAACAGATGCGTCGCATCTTCAGCGGACATGAGATCGTTAACCGTTACAAGGCGCAAGTTCTCATGTCCGGAGAGTAGGCGGGTCAGATATCGGCCAATTCGGCCGAATCCATTAATCCCAATAGTTACAGACATCTCTCCCCCAGCTGAAAAACACTGCATGTCGAACGAATGGGGACCGTTCGACAACCGAAGGGTCTAGGCTTCCCAAATCTCGATACTTTCTTCGGAGATTTCAATATCTTCGATAAAAGCACTTGCGAATCCTTCTTCACCTTCCGGAACGATGACGACAAACTGAATATCGTGACCATCTGCATGATCTGCAAATGCTTTGAAGCGCTGAGCGGTTTCTGGCAGTGCAAAAAAGTCTTTTGTAACAACGTCAAAAATAAATTTAACGTTCTTTCTGTTCATTGCCTGCAACTCCGGCATAAAGCCGTTTACTTCTTCAGGTTCATCATACCCTTCGAACCCGTAGGTACGAACATTCTGATAACCGGAATCCAGTAAAGCTTCTAATGCGGTTTCTACTAATTCGTCACGCAGTTGTATCACGTCATCATGCATATTTTTCTATAACCTTATAATATATAGTAAAAGATAATCTCCCGCCGCACGCCACACATGCAAAACGGGTCTAGTAATTTCAGCATACACTCGTACTGCATAGCTAATCCCAACTGCCTGGTCAGTCAAGACGAATACTCGCGTGAATTGCGGTTTTTCATCGTATTTTACCTAGTTACTTCTACAATTATTTCTATACTTTTCTGCTCTGCTACCCTGTACCAATTGCAGCTACTACATAAACAGCGGAAGTTTGAGTATAAAACTTCTCTCAAGTACAGCTGTTATATTTTATATCAACCCGCCTCATTATCTCCATAAATATTTTTTGATTGCACTATGGAATAATCAGCGTAAAGTGGCTTTTGCCGCCACTGTTTTCTCAAAAATGAGACTGACGCTCTTGCTTGATGCTCTTCCTTTCGTCCTTTGAGAGCGTTTCAACAGTCCGGCTACTACAAAAATTTATGTGTAATCCCTCTGCAGTACTGCTTGCTGCAGAGGGATTATTACGTCTTTAATGCAATACACCGTCTTTATACGACTTACACGGTAGCCTTTTTTAGAATGAGCACCTGCTACAATGTTAGCACTTACTCGTTTTCTATGGAATAATTTGCAGACTATTTTGACTATCATACCAATTCCTCGTAGTCTTGGACTAGGTATGGAGGACTCATGAACTTTCGACAGCTAGAACTTTTCCTTTCCCTTGCCAAAACGCCTAACATTTCTGTTGTGGCGAAAGAGCATTTCCTCACCCAATCTGCTGTTTCAGTTGCCATTAAAGGACTGGAACAGGAACTTAGGGTTCAGCTTTTTGATCGTCTCAACCGTAGACTGAGCTTGAACTCTAATGGGCGGTTACTGCTACAAAATCTCGAGCCTGTTATGGAAAACTTCCATAACGTACTTCATTCGTTTGAAGGAGATTTGCTCACCGGCATTCTGAAAGTAGGGGCCTCGTCAACTATTGCCGACTACATACTACCGCAAATTCTTTTTGAAGTTTCAGATTCGTATAACAAAGTTACGATTGAAACTGTCTTCTCCAATCCGCAAGCTATCATAACAAAGGTAGAAAACGGCGACGTTGATCTTGGACTGGTGGAAAAAGAAATTCCTAACAAACTTCTTATTTATACTCGCCTTTGCGAGGACGATCTCATCATTGTGTCCACAGATGAGAAGCTGGCTAAAAACGGACCATACGACATTGAAGATTTGCTCGATAAAAAATGGATTATCCGCGAATCGGGTGCCGGAGTTCGAGACGCTCTTGAAGAGTACATGGGTCCGTTAATGAACAAGCTTAATGTGGTACTGGAATTAAATCACACTGAATCTATTAAACGTATTTTACACAACCCGAACACGATTTCCTGTATGTCTCCGTTTGCGATCCAGAGAGAACTGGACAATGGCGAAGTGTTCCCTATTGAAATCAAGGGGCCACCAATCAGCCGTTACTTCTACTCTGTTACTCATAAAGTAAAATATCGCACTCGCTTGCTGGATAAGTTTGAAAAAGCTGTAACCTCGTATCTGGATACAGACAAACTTCTCTACAGGAACTAATGCCAGCGACTTGCAAACTAAGACATTCGCACGTAGACTTTCGGCTAGATGATTATCAAAGAGGATAAGCGCAATGTCATGGAATGAACTGGTACTCGTGGTGGGACAAGACTGGATGTTATTTGGTCTTGCTTTCATTTTATTATTTATGTTTTTACGCCGCACTCTGCGCGTAGGTGGTTTCTTAGGATTCACCGGAGTTATTACTACTATCGCTCTCCTGTCCATGCTTACATGGATGCAGTGGAACAGATATCAAGTTTCCAACTCTATTGTACAGATTATCATAACAGATAACCCTACATTTAGAATCCTGACCCCAACTCAGAAACCGATCTTTAAGCCTGTCGTCGTTACCATCGATAATGTTCGATATGTTACTGATGCCAACAACGAGAAATCACAGAAATATTTGCCATGGCGAGTCATCGCCATGCCTAAGTAAAGTATCGTAAAAAGCCCACCGGTTGGTGGGCTTTTTTTATCGACATAACATCCATATTACGCACTTTTTTGCTCCCTGCAAAAGATGCTGAGATACGCTGCCGAACAAGTAGGCATCGCTACGGGTAACTCCACGTCGCCCCATTACAAGCGTGCTATAATTTCCTTTCTTTAATTCTTTCAAAATAGTTTTGGCGATCAAGCGCTTCCGTTCCGTATCTTCCAACGGCTCATCACGTTCATCTAGTGTAACAAATTTATTCACAACACATTTAGGGTCAAGCTCGGAATGCTTTAATTCTTCTACGACCTTGTCGTGTAATCGCATCTGCTTTTCATGTGCTTTAGCACATTCATTTTTCCACGCGCCTGTATCAGGAAAAAGAGAACAAGATGGCAGCTGCTCTACTGTCAGCACCAGAATAGAGTATCTTCCTCCGCACTTGTCCGCTATCAGCTCCATTAATTCCCGACAATACCTGAGGGCTTCACGGGCACTCTGACTGGCATCATATGCCACAAGAATTCGCAGTTCTTTCACTGTACATCTCCTTTCAGAATACAACGGACTTCTGCCGCTTATTCAGAAAAAGTGTATCTCTCCGGTAATATTCTTTGCATGATAACTATAGTGTTATACTATTCCAGTAAGTTCATTCAAACCATAGTACAATTCATGCTTCGACTTTTAGATTATTACAGGAGTATATTATGGAAAATAAATTTAAGCAGATGTTGCAGAATAGACGGGCAATCAATTTTTTTGATTCAGAACGGGATGTGCCGGATGCATTGCTTAGAGAGCTAGTGGAAGACGCAACACATTCTCCATCCAGCTTTAATTTGCAGCCATGGAACCTGATGATACTGCGCGATAAAGACGAAAAAATGCGCTTGCAAAAACTTGCAATGAATCAACCGAAAGTCAGCGAAGCACCTGTCACACTCATAGTTCTTGCAGATACTAAAGCGTGGGCTAAAGACAACGATGCTTTTAACATAGTACTGAATCATAAATTGGATGACGGGGAATTGAAGGAAGAACAAAAAGACTGGTTTTACGGCGTATGCGGACGCCTTTACGGTCAGTCTCGAGATTTCGAGCTGGCATTTGCCGTAAAAAATGCAGGATTCTTTGCCATGTCTTTAATGTATGCAGCCACGGCTAAAGGAATTCAAACACATCCTATGGACGGGTTTGATCATGATGCAGTAAAAAAAGAATTTAATATTCCAGATAACTATTGGATTCCACTACTTATGTCTGTTGGTTATCACGCAAAAGACGCAGAAATTTTACCAGTAAAAAAACGTAAGTCGTTTGATGAACTGGTTCTTTCTTTTGATTAATATTTTCTGCGGTGGGCAGGTATATGCCCACCGCAGAAAATGATCTTATAAATTTGCTCTGTCTGCTAATTCCAGACACATCTCCGCTTTGTTAAGCGTATAAAGATGGATGCCAGGTGCACCGCCATCAACAAGCTGTCGAATCTGGTTCACAGCAAATTTTAATCCGGCCTCTTTTACAGCCTCATCCCCACCCTTTGCATTTGCTTCTTCCAGAGAAAGATAGAGTTGACCTGGAATGTTTGCACCGCACAGGGTTAAAATACGGCGGATAGAACCAAGAGACTGAATAGGAAGAATACCCGGGATTACCGGCTTATTAATTCCGTTGCTACGCAGACGTGAAACAAAATCAAAATATTCACGTACATCGAAGAACAGCTGAGTAACAACAAAGTCACTGCCTGCATCAATTTTAACTCGTGTATAGTGCAGATCGTCTGCAAAAGTTTGAGATTCCGGATGTGCAGCAGGATATCCCGCAACGGAAACACCGAAATCCGGATGTTCGTTACTCACGAGCTCTACGAGATCAGACGCGTATTTAAACTGTTGATCTCTCCAGCTAAAAGTCTCATCAGCAGGACAGTCACCACGCAAAGCTAATACGTTGTGTACGTCTGCCTCACGCAGCTTATTAATAAACCCGTTTATTTTTTCTTTTGAAGCACCTACACAAGTAAGATGAGCCATTGGTTCGATACCGGCATCATGCTTCATGCGTGAAGTAATTTCGAGGGTGTTATCCTGTGTAGAACCACCTGCACCATACGTTACAGATGCGAACAATGGATTAAGCGCCTTCAAGCGATCCACGGTAGCGAAAAAAGACTCCCACTGTTTTCTCTCTTTCGGTGGAAAAAATTCAAGCGAATAAAAAGGCTTACTCTGACTCTGAATGGCATCAATAATTTTCACAAAACTACCCTCAACATTTCTATTTAAACAACCCAGTTTCACATTTTCATCATGTGATGACTCTTTATATATCAAGAGAACTTGATATGTCAATATTTAAATATAGTCATTTAGTTTCGAGTGGACAGACCTTCCTGTGAGGAGTATTAAACATGTAAGAAAAACATGGAACTTATATAAAGGAGCTGTACTTCTCATGCATGCTTGGCAGATTATCTATTTGGTTGCAGTTATTGCTCTTGCAGCTTTTGTACTCATTCGTTCTCCACAGGGAACAGCTGGAAAAGTTTTGACTTTTATGCTTAACTGGCTTGCACCGTACATTTCTATCACCATTGCTTTTATCGCAATTTTTCAGCAAGGCTTTTTGCCTGCTATTCCATTTTTTGCCCTTGCCGGCTTCTGTTTTATTACTTTCTTAAAACGAAGCACCAACGCAAGCGTGGAATAAACAACTACTTAGTAGATACCCTAACGTATCCTAAATGATTTACTACCGTCGCATAACACTTTTAGTTGTAGCTGCTTTCATTCTAGTCTGCATCTCAACTCTTCCGCTTAAAGCTGAAGTCAGCTGGACTACAGTTGCCAAAGGATTGTCTTTGGCTGAAATCCCTGTAGAAAACGGTGACCTTACTTCTGCTGCGATTACCGCACTGCGCATTTCTCCTGATGACTATGAATTTATGCTGCTCATGCGTTCCAAAGAAGGCGATTCCTTCACTCCGGAACAATGGGCTGCACGCTACAAGCTTACGGCGCTTATCAATGCTTCCATGTACCTTCCGGACAATTCTAAAAGTACTGGGTACATGCGTAACAAAGAGCATACAAACAACGGATTCATCCACAACAGCTTCGGCTCGTTCTTTGTTGCAAACCCCACACGAAAAGGCATTCCGGCTGTAGACATCATAGATAGACACCAGCAGCGGCACACAAACCTGCTTCCCAACTATTCTATTGTAATACAAAACTATCGACTTTTTTCCGCATCACGAACACCTTTGTGGCCGGAAAAAGCTAGTGAAACATCCATTGCAGCCGTCGCAAAGGACACCATCGGTAACATTGTATTTATCCATTGCCGCACACCAATGACGGTACGAAAATTTACAAAACGGCTTCTGGAGTCTCAACTAGAGCTGGTAACCGCCATGTATGTTGAAGGTGGACCGGAAGCGAGTATGTATCTGAAGACATCCAAAATTTCGCGCACTTGGGCAGGACGCTATATTGGAGATTTTTGGAATACCGAAAATAAACAATGGAGTCTGCCAAACGTCTTAGGCATCCGCGCAAAGGTTGATCGCTAGTTACTTGATTTTGCATTCATGCCTTGGTAGTTCTTCAGCAGGTCTTCTCAAATGGCTACGTCACGTAGACACGTTTTTTAGACCCAAAACGTTCAAACACACGTTACCTGTCCGGTAGCGATACAAATACTTATTTACGTTAGGAGAGCGCATATGCCTCTTTATGATTTTGAATGCCAGAAGTGTAACGAAGTGTTCGAAGAAATTACTTCTTCCGACTGTACTTCCGGAGAAACTTGTCCTGCATGCGGAAGCACTGACACCGTTCGTATGCTTTGTGCTCCAAGCCCTATTCCGGGCAGTGGTGTTGACCGTCTACCAAGCACACTTATGCGTGGTGGCGGAGCTAAATTTGAAAAAGTGCCCATGCCGAAAAAGCCAATTCCAAGATCAAAACCTGTCTGCCCATCCGGTGGATGCGGTGGCTGCCCAGGCAGTTCCAGTAATTAAAAAAAGAGCCGAAGCATTTTTGCTTCGGCTCTTTTTTTTAATTATGTACTATAATGATTGTCCACGCCTGCGCGTCCTACGCTGCTGAGGACGACGGTCTGATCTATGCGGATCGACATGCACGAGTGCATCTGCAACATCATACTCGCTGCCTTGAAGTAGTGCCTCTACTTTATCTGCAATTGCATGGCCTTCCTCTACTGAAATAGCACCATCGACAGAAATATGCAGATCAACAAACACTGCGAGCCCCTGATAACGAGTTCGAACCTTGTGTACGTCCTGAACTCCATCAACAGATGCCGCCAGCAGCTTCAAGCTCTCAACAGTATCCTTCGAGACACCCTTATCAACCAGCTCGTTCACAGCAGGCAATGTCACTTCCCAAGCTGCATGCATAATGAAGAACGCGACAATAATCGACCCAACAAGATCGACCCAATGTAATTCCGGAAATACAAGCGCCACGAGCACAGAGAGACCTGCTGGAATAGAGCTAAGCGCATCACTTCGATGGTGCCATGCGTTAGCCACAACAGATGGAGCTCTGTGCAGCCGTCCGTAATGTGCTGTCCATCTGTATAAAATTTCTTTCACAACGATTGAAGCTAGAGCAGCCCACAAAGCCACGAGCTTTACGTGTCGTAAATGTTGCCCGGAATATGCAATAGACGCATCAACAACAATACCGATGGCAACAGCGGCAAGCAGAAGCCCAATTCCAGCAGTAATCAGTGTTTCATATCGCTGGTGTCCGTACGGGTGTGCATCATCTGGCGGTGCAGTCCACATTCGAACCCCAACCAATAAAGAAACATCCGTCACCAGATCAGAAAGACTATGAATACCATCCGCGGTAACGGCTCTACTGTTACCCATAATACCCGCAACTATCTTTACTGCGGCAAGAAGGACGTTAACAATAAGCCCGACCCAGGTAACTCTAGAAACAGCAGCGACTTGTTCCGCTCGTTTAGCTTCTTCTGTCATACGTCATCCATAAAAGTACAATGCAGGCTATTACAGCGTTACATTTTGAAAATTCATATCCATTAAATCATAGAAAAGAAGTGATTCTGAAGGAGTATTCCAACATAACATTTTAAGAACTTCATTAGCTTGTAAAGAAGCTGCCATCGCAACAGAAGGAGCTGGAGTACCAAGCACATCTTCAGCTGCACTGCCAGTACCCAATAGTTCTGCCGGACCAGTCTTTCCTGGCATAATAGTTCCCACGTATCCGCTTAAGCCGGCTACAGCTGCGGTAACCAGCGGGACATTACAAACAGTCGCTGCCTTTTGCAAATCAAGTCGTGTCTCCAGACCGCCAAGACAATCCACTACAATATCAACATGTTTTGCATAATCAATAAGCGCATCACCGCGTAAAAAGTGATCAACCCCAATGAAGTTAATCGACGGATTCACGCAACGCAGGCGCCTCTCAGCCCTTTTCGCTTTCTTTTCACCTAGAGATTCAAAGGTAGCATTTAATTGACGATTTAAATTGGTTGGCTCAAAAAAATCACCATCGGCTCCGACTATCGTTCCCACACCAAGTCGAGCCAGCTGCTCAACAACATGTCCACCCAACCCACCAAGGCCCACAACAAAGACTTTAGAGCTGAGTAGCTTATGCTGATCCTTCATCGAAATAATCGAAAAATTTCGAACATATCTTTCTGGAAAAATTTCTTGTTCCAACGCTGCTTTTTCAATTTCAATAAATGAAGTCCCTTCTGCCTTAGAAAAAGTCTCCACTGCCCGAACAGTAAGAATCGAAACAGTTTCGCCGTTTGGTAAAATCAACGACTCACTTGCTTCTTTAATAGCATGAAATAGAACAAAATTCGAATTCATATAACATACACTCCCTTTGCATACCTAATCACATCAACACAGTGTACGCAAGGCAGTTAGATGTATTTCGAATTAAAAAGATGTACTATTTATGGAAGGCAATACGGTTATTATTGAAACAACCATATAGAACATTCGAACACACTATATGACATGTTGTACTCATTCGTTATACATAAAAAGTAATAGAAGCCCTGCAACGCTAAACATACTCATTAACATTATGTCAGAGGAATAATCTTCGTTCCAATGGACATGTAATACAACTTCATCACAACAAATAAAAAGTACTTTGCTCTTTCTGATTACTTACTATCGCTAATTGTTTCCGATAACTTTTGCTTGCCTCAGGCACTTCCTCACCACGCAGAGAAGTAAAAGTTGCCTCTAATCTCCTGATTTAACAAAACCGTTTATAAAGCAACACATCAAGTCGTCCCCCTTCCCTCTTACGATCTGCATTGAATGAACAAAGCTCGGGTCTTGGTCTTGGTCTTGGTCTTGGTCTTGGTCTTGGTCTTGGTCTTGGTCTTGGTCTTGGTCTTGGTCTTGGTCTTGGTAAAAAAACGTCACACCTAGCCACGTTTAGCAAGTCTATATTCATAACTTAGAGTTTTGCAGTTATACTCGACATTGTTTTTTGTAGCTGAATAGGAAAGGTGAACTTCTTTCAACTACTTTGTATGTCTTCAGAGAATAATGAAGGAAAATGAGACCAAAGTGAGCATAGCTCTAAGCATGTAAAAAATTGAAAGACAGCTTTGCTGTTGGCAAGAAAGGGGCATTGATGAATGCTGCCATGCTCCAAAGCTTTCACAATTCCTACACCTAGAAAAACACGCACACAGTAACGAGCTCAATAAACAAGGAACGCTCCGTCCCATTTATCCCATCGAATTGAAGTCGTTACTCTCTGTATTGTTTTTCGTATCTAACTTTTTCTTGAGTCACTGCGAACCTTCCGAGAATAATGATATAAAAAATTACCGATGGAAGTATCGTCTTAAGCATTTACGAAATAGAAAGGTAGCGTAGCTGTTGACGAGAAAGGAGCACTTCAGAAGTACTTATACAAAGCAAGCTCTACCTCGCAACGCCCGTTTTCCCTCTGCAGCGTAGAAATAAAAACTAGCCACTGCACAACATCCTATCCCTCCTCCTTACTTTGCGTTTCTGAGGTTATTCACGGCATTGTTTTTAGTGCACACTCTGGCACTGGGAAAGATGCTGCACCATCGTAATCATTCCGCGAATAATCTCAGAGGTAGAACGTATGGCATCACACGTAATAAAGCTCAGGAAATGGCAAAGTAGCAACAGCCGTTCGCATGGAACAAGCATTACACGGGGGTTTTATATAACATTTGGCAGTAATCACAAGCCACCGACCTGAAACAACAACTACGCGCAGTCACTCTTGCGAGTTGGAGCCATTATTCTCGGCATTGTTTTTCGTACCTAAGGATGCAAAACGGACTTCTTTTGAGCTACCGTGAATATTCCGAGAATCATGACGGAAAGAGGACGCATGGCATCACGCGTTAAAGCTCGGGGAATGGAAAGGTAGCGGCAGCCGTTTGCGAGGAACGAGCACTACGGATGGCTTATGCAAAGCTGTGGGAGCTTGCTCACCCCGTCCCCCCGCGGGAGCGTGGAATGGGAAAGCTTGGGACTCGGTATCAGTCAAAACAGTCGGAGTACCTTGTGCACTAAAAACTTGAAGCATTACTAGCCAGATGAAAACAACAAAAGCCGTCTATCTTAGGATAGACGGCTTTTGTACAACTCAACGTAATCAATTTCTTCTTAATCCAAAGAACTGGAAATGCAATTGTCAGAGCCCAACTGCCTATTCAGACACAAATACTGAGAATAAAGTAAAAAGGAAGAGGAAGACACAACCAAACTCCGCTTTACAGGCATGGACACTTTTTGATTTCATAGAATAGTTTGGCCAGCGGCGTGCCGCCTTGAACCATAATTACTCAAATAGCTTCTGCTTCGGCACAGCCTCAGACAAAAGCCTCGGCGTGCGCAAGAAACGTGGTTTTTGCTTGCCTCGCGCCCGACGGGCGCTCTTCGGCTTCGCCGCGGCTCTTATCGCCTGTGGGAAAGCAGGTTGAGCTATACAAACAAAAAAAGCCCGTTAGCTATAAAGCTAACGGGCTTTTTGAAATAAATCTTGGCAGCGACCTACTTTCCCACAGGCTCCCCTGCAGTATCATCGGCGATGGTTGGCTTGACTTCCGAGTTCGGAATGGGA